>NZ_JBHVXZ010000065.1:0-56969 GCF_042881395.1 Amycolatopsis sp. NPDC058278
ATCAACGCGTTCGCCATCACCTTCGGTGACCGCTGGCCGGGAGCCGAAACCTACTGATCAACAACGCCGGAAACACCGATCACGAGATAGGCCCCCGCCGAGGTGTATCCCTCGGCCGCGTCAGTGGCAGCTTCGGCGCGAAGCGCGACGAGCACCGAGACCGGGGCGATGTCCTGGACACATTCGATGTAGAGCTCGTAGCCCGTTGACGCAGCGATCGAGTGGCGAGCTCGTTCGATGGCCTCGTCGGCGCCAGTCGCCGCGTCGTTGTCTTGATCACGCAGTGTGATTAGACGGTACGAAGGGACTGTGACCAGCTGCCAGGTGCGACCGTGGCCGGGCTCGGTGGGGTCGGGCATGGCGTCATTGTGTCGTGCGGGACCGGGACTGGCGACGGCAGCGGTTCCCGGATGGTTCACAGAGCTCCGTGGTCGGATGATCACCGGCGGATGTGCGAGAGTGCTCGGCCATGAACCATCTCGAACAGCTTCGGAGTACGGCGATCGAGCGCGGCATCCCGACCGAAGCGGCCGACCGGATCGGCCGCTTTCTCCGGGTGGCGATCTGGGTGTGCAATGCCAACCGGTACGGCGTCGGATCGGCCGATCGGCACGGTGGCGTGGTCGGACAGAACGGCGGGCTGCCCCGCCTGCCGGTCGGCACGGAATGGCCGTACGCCGACATCAGCGGCCTGGGCCGGTTGCCGCTTCCGTTCATCGCCTCGCTCGACTGCGCGAAGCTGCCGCGGGCCGACGCCCTCGAGCTCCCGGCGGACGGGACGCTGCTGTTCTTCTTGGCGCACGAGCACGCTCTGCACGCACACGACGAGCACGAGTTCGCCCGGGTCGTCCACATTCCGGCCGGAACCGCCACCGCGCAGGTGGAACAGCCGCCACCCCACGACGACGACTGGTTCGAATCGGGTTTCCTCCGGCCGCAGTCCGACCTCGTCGCGCTGGTCCAGCCGGAGATGCCGGGCTGGTTCGACGAACCCGGGAACCTCGAGTTCCAGTCGGACGTCGTCCGGCTGCAGGTGGGCGACACCGCCCACCTCGAAGATCTCCGCACCTTGTTCAACGAGCTCTGGCCGCAGGCGACGACGGGCGCCGACCTCTACCTCGGCGGCTATTCGATGGAGTTGGGCATCGGCGAAAACGCCGAGTACGGCATGGCGGAGGACTCGATCGCGCACGACGTGCCCGACCGCGACCGGCTCGTGGAGGAGGAGACAGCCCGGCTGATGAGCGAGTGGATACCGCTGGCCCAGTTCCAGCTGGAGGACCAGGTACACGTCGGCCGCTTCCTGATCCGCCACGAAGACCTGGCCGCCCGACGCTTCGACCGAGTTCGGTCGCTGACCATGTTCACGGAGTAGACGAGGTCCACGCAGCGAGCCGAAGGCACAAGAGCGGCACGCCTGAGCGACAACCCCTCACCGCTCTTTCTCGGCTCGGTGACGGGACCAAGCGCCGGCGTCGGTGGTGTAGCGGACGAGCAGCCGCGCGAACTGGGTGCGTTCCTCCGGCGACCACCCGGCCGTGATGCCCTCGAACGCCGCGCGCTGCTCGGCGGCGAACCGGGCTCGCTCGGCCTCGCCGTGTTCGGTGAGCTCGAGCACCGTCCGGCGGCCGTCGGCCTGGGAGGCCGCCCGCCGCAGCAGGCCGTCGGCGATGCAGGCCGCGACCGTCCGGCTGGCCACCGGCTGCACCACGCCCATCTCCGCGGCGAGCCCGCCGACCGTCATCTCACCCGGAGCGTCGGCGACCACGTTCAGCACCAGGTTCCGCGAGACGTCACGGCTCGTGGCCGGCGTGCGGCGGCGCAGCCGGGACAGGGCCGGCCCGATCTGGTCCAGCAGGGCGTCTTCGGCGGAACTGCTCACCTCCCGGATCGTAGTACCTCCGGCATTTGCATACCAGAGAAAAACTGCATAGCATCGGGTATGTAACTGCGAACGAGAAAGCGAGGCCGCCATGGCCACCACTGCCGTCACCGGCGCCCGGGTGTTCGACGGGGAGAAGACGCTGGGAGTGCAGACCGTCGTCCTCGACGGCCGGAAGATCAGCCAGGTCGGCGGCGACGTACCCGACGGCGCCGAGGTCGTCGACGGCCGGGGTGCCACCCTGCTGCCCGGCCTGATCGACGCGCACGTCCACTCCGCCCCCGGCTCCCTCGCACTGGCCCTGCAGTTCGGCGTCACCACCGAACTGGAGATGCAGGGCATGAACACCCGGGAGAACCGCGCGCACATCACCGAGGACGACACGGTTGCCGACGTCCGGTCGGCAGGCTTCGGCATCACCCCACCCGGCGGTCACCCCAGCGAGCTCATGCCCGAAGGGTTCCGGCCGGCCGGCAACCTGCCGCCGGTGATGCCGCTGATGCCGTTCTCCACCACCCCGGAAGAGGCGGCCGCGTACGTACCGCAGCTCCTGGCGCGCGGCTCCGACTACATCAAGTTCATGGTCGACGACGGCAGCGTCGAGGGCCACCCCGGGCTGCCGATGCTCGACCAGGCCACGCTCAATGCGGGCGTCGCCGAGGCCAAGAAGTACGGCGCCCTCACCGTCGCGCACACGCTGACGCTCGACGCCACCCGCATGGCCGTCGAAGCCGGGGTCGACGGCGTCGTGCACGTGTTCATGGATCGCCCGCACACCACGGAAATCGTGGACCTGATCGCCGGGTCGGGGATGTTCGTCGTCCCGTGTGTCTGCCTCGACGCGTCGATGATGGGCATCACCGGCAGTGCACTGGCCGACGACCCCCGGGTCGCCCGCCGCCTCGACGACAAGTGGGAAAAGACCCTGCGGTCGAGCTACAACCGCTACCCCCAGGGCAGGCTCGAGGACGTTCTGGAGACCGTACAGGCACTGGCCGCAGCGGGCGTGGACCTGCTGGCCGGCACCGACGCCTCCATGGCCGAAACCTTCTTCGGCGGCCTGGCCCACGGAGCCAGCCTGCACCACGAACTGCAGTACCTCGTGACCGCCGGCCTGACTCCCGCCCAAGCATTGCGCGCCGCGACGGCAACCACAGCCCGCCGCTTCGGCCTCGGCGACCGAGGCCGCATCGCCGAAGGACTCCGCGCCGACCTGCTGCTCGTGGACGGTGACCCCACGGAGAAAATCGGCGACACGCTCAACACCCGAGCCATCTGGCGACGCGGCAGCCGGCTGGAGAACTCGTGACAGCCACCGGCTTCCGTGCCCGAGGTATCGGCCTGCCGTTGAGCCGCTGCTCAACCTCCGGGGCGACGTGGGCGCAAGTCTCGACGACCCGATTGTCCAGATGATGCCCGAGCCGACGGGCCTGGGCGATCTCCGGAGCGCCGTCGGCGATCAGCCACGTCTTGATGGCGGCCGACGCCCTGACAGCCCACGCCGTTCTCCCTCACCCGGGGTCAGCGTCGTGCGGCGATTCTCCTCCGCAGGTAGTCGACAACCTTGTCCTGAAGAACGTTGTCCTCGAATCTTCCCTGCTCGTCTTCGAACGATACGACCGTCAAATCGTCGCTCATCATGCCGTCGAACTCGAAGTCGTCCACCTCGACGGTGATCCACCAGTTCCACGTGATGGTCGGCCCGGGTTCGGGATCGGGATTGATTTCGATCAGCAAGCGAACGCCAGGAAATTCGCTCGACAACTGCGCCGTCCACTGATCGCGCAGTGCAAGCATGACCGGACGGTCCCGCTGCCACCTACTGGTCATGGTCAATGCCAACCCGACTTCCCATAGCCCACTTTTCCATGGAAGAGATCGTAGTGGCGCTTGCCACCTTGATCCGGTGCCTAGAAACCCTCGAACAAAGCGACTGCCTGCTCGTAGTCCCCGTCGCGGAACGCCTTCGGCGGCAGGATGAAGTGCACGTAGCCGCCATCGCCGAGGTCGTGGTGCCCGATGGTGATGAGGTGGCGGTACGGCTCTTTCAGCTGGGTGAAGCTGTTCTCCAGGTGCGGCCAGCCGAACGCCTGGTCGGGCGAGAAAAAGACGTCCTCGTACTTGTACAGGCCCTGCTCACGCTCACAGAACTCGAGCCAGGGATCGCCGAGGCGGTCCGAAGCCAGCCAGCCCGGCGCCGACCGGTAGTAGAGGGAATCTTCCGTTTCTCCGCCGTAGTCCACCGTGTCGAGGATCGGGTCGTAGGAGACTCCGTGCATCGAGGGCAATGTCACGACGGGCACCGCGTAGAACGGCTCCGGGGCGTGGATCGATGCCGGTGCGGGTGCTGCCTCCTCGATCGCCAGTGCCGGGTCCGCCGGGATGATCCGGCAGCATCGCGGGTCGTCCAAGTCCAGGAGGGGCGCGCCCTCGAGCACGTATCCGCGCCGGATGTCCGGGTCGAAGTAGAAGATGTTCAGCAGCCCGTCGGGTGGGCGCTCGTCACCGAGCCAGGAGCCGAGCGCCTCGACGTCCAGGACGGCGAACAGGCTGAGCGGAACGCCGTCGTGCTCGGGCCACGGCGTGCCGGGATTCAGCAACGCCGGACCGCCCCACCTGCCGAGGCCGGCCGCGGTGATGCCCGGCTTCACCGGACGCAGCCCGAACCCGGGTTTCGCCAGTGCCGCGACCTGTGTCCCGACATGCTCGCCCAGATGCTCGACGCACAGCTCCCGCACCCTCTCGCAGGCTTCCTCAAAGCTCACCCGGCTCATCATGACATCATGCTCGCAGCCGTACCGTCACCACGCCTGTGGCAGCCTGAACCCGGCACTCCACTGTGGATTCACCCTCCTCAACGAAGCCCAGCGCCACGGCGGCGAAGACGAACCCGGTCCGCGACGACCGGAACGTCGGTCAGCTGCCGGACCGCCTCGGCGATCTCTTCGGACGTCGCGTCCACGGTATGCGTGAACACGACGAAGGTGCTTCCGTACCACTTCCTCTGCCACCGCGCACCCCAGCGCGACGACGCCCCACGCCGGGACAGCGGATCGAACACCGCGACCGCGGGCACGCTCACTCCCGGACGGGGCACGAACGCCACCACCCGATGACGACCCGGCACGGCGAAATACAGCCAGCGCGGCCGAAGCCGGCTGACCCGCACCTGCGCGAGCGCCGACCACGGCACCAGGTCGAACCCGCGCGCCTCGACACCGTCCGGTCCGCAGCGCAGCTGCCACGGCTTCCCCCGCGACCGCATGAGCGACACGGTGCCGATCGCCAGCACTACGACGAAAACCGCGGGGCAGGCGATCGCCAGCCACGGCTCCAGCAGGCCCCGCACCGCGATGAAAACCTCGAACACGAGGAATCCGACCAGCACGCCGAGCGCCGGCAGCTGGCCCCTGACCGACGGTTTCAGCAACAGCGTCCTTGACGACTCCACGTCCACCCCCTCGTTCACGCACAGCAGCGCTTCAGCAGCGCGATCCGCAGCGTGTCGCCGCTGGGTGGCAGCGGCCGGATCAGGAACCGGCGCCCCCAGTGCCTTCCTCGGGTGACCACGGACCGCATCTACCCGGGACAAGCCTTCCACAGGAGCGCCGTGAGAAACATCCGCTCTCGCCGCATGTCGGTAGTTGATATGGCCGAGGCGCCGCCGGCCACTCAGGGTCAGAGCTCCCGGACGTGCAGCAGTGACCGGACGTTCAGTTGTCGTCGGACCTGATGGCTGCTCAGCGCATCGACCACCGTCGCAGCACCGAGCCAGGTGGCCCCGGCATCCTGGGTCAACAGGTGGGCACCACAGGCCTGCCCGCCGGTCTCTATCCAGTCGTCGACGAACAGCACTCGATCGCCACTGTTGACCAAGCTCTTGCGGAAACCGAGAGTGAGGTGACGGTCTCGATAGTCCGGTGGCGTGGTTCGCTGCAACCAGACGTCACTATCGCTCGACCCCACGCGGTCCTTGCGAACCTCAACGAACCCGACGTCGAAGCTCAGAGCCACGAGGGGCCCCAAGAGACAGCCCCGAGATTCCGGCCCGAGGACGACCGTGGGTCGCTCGCCCGCGAACAGCTGCGCCAGCGCGGGACCGAGGCACTTGAGCAGATCGGATCGACGCCACCAACCTGTGACGTCGGCATAGCGATGCCGATCCGTGCGATCGCCCCGCCAGGTGAACGCACCACGAAGCCCGGACTTCACCTCTTCCAGCCGCACGTCCACAGACACCGGCCCATGATCGCGTCGACGGCTTCTGCAAGCAATCGGGTTTACCTCACCTGCCAGACGTGTCCGCTTTCTCGGACCGGTGACCGCGGTCCGGCGACGCACTCTTCTGCCGGCGAGCGGACGGGGCCCCATCCGCGAACGCCGCCGGTGGTCAACGAAGCTGTCCACCCTGGTGGATTCCGGTTTTCCGGAGTGGCGAACGCCTGCCAGCCTGGTGGTCGGCGGAGCGGCGGGACGGAAAGCTCGGGTCCGTCCCCATCACCGCAGCCGAAGGAATCCCGCATGCGCAGCTCTCGTTTCGTCCTACAGGTGGCGGCCACCTTCGTGGGCACATCCTCACTGCGGGGGACCGATCGCCCTCGCGGTCGACGATTTCTTGGCGAAGATGCGTCACGTCGAAGGCTTCTGGGAAGCGCTCCGAAGTGCCGAGCAGAGCCAGCCCACATAGCTGACTGCTCTCCCCGACCGGGTCGTCTCAGGGCAGTTGATCGCGTCGAGTTCGGATGGCGTCAGCGACCGGCCTACGGCCGAAGCACCAGGTCGGCGCTATGGTCCACGCAGCGCTGCCGGGGACGGGGCAGGCCGCGAGCGAGTAGCGCTCGGTCGAGGTGGCGGTACAGGCCTCCGAGGTCGACCGGGCCTGGGCCGTCGACGAGGAGCCGCACGAGTTCGCCGGTGAACTCGGTGTTGCGGGCGTCCACGCGGTAGGCGGCTTTGGCCGTGCGGTTGGTGGCGGTCAACAGGTGCAGGTCGGCGGCGGCGGGAGAGTCCATGGCCAGACCGGAGTAGCAGCAGTCCAGGATGACGACCCGGTGCCGGGCAGCTGCGCGCTTTATGATCTCCAGTACGGAGTCCACGGGCAGAGAGGTGCGACGGGCGTCCCGTGGGGTGTCCACCGAACCGGGCAGGGCCAGGCACAGGCGGTCGTATTGGTCGCGCAGGCCGTGTCCGGCGTAGTAGAACAGCAGCAGGTCCGCCGGGGACGACGCGCACCGGTCGAGCGGGTCGAGTACGAGGTGGGCGGCGGTCGGGTCGGTGACCGTGTGCATGCCGCTGGGGTCGACGACCTCGGTGAGGGCGTCGAACAGGTCGGTGAGGTTGGCGGCGGCCTGGTCCAGCTGGGGCAGGCCCTGGGTGTAGGTGCAGGTACCGACCAGCACGGCACGGGAGTCGAACACTCAGTCCTCGTCCAGCAGCCGCACGATCTGGTCCAGCAGCGCCTCGGCGTCCTGCGGGGCCTCGACGTTGATCTCGAGCGGTTTTCCTTTGTGGCTGGCGGAGATCCGCAAGCTGATCTTGCGTGCCTTGACCCGCTCGGTCAGCCAGGTGAAGAACGGCCGGGCCAGCGGGGCGGTGGCGGCCAGCACGACGGCTGCGTCGGCGGCGCCGCCCAGCTCGCCCTCGGCGGGGCCGACCATGCGGAGGCTGACGCTGCCCCGCAGGTCCTCCTCCAGCCAGGCGACCAGGTCGCGGGCGTCGCGGTCGCGCTCGGCGGGGGCGCCCTCGAACTCGAAAAGAACCTCGTGCACTGCGGTCACCTTTCGGCGGCGGTGGTACCGGGACGGCGGCGCCGCCCCGCGGTCTCGAACAACGGCAGGTGGCCTGGCACCTCGTAAGGCAGCCTGAACGCGGCGGCGGCCTCGTCCAGGTCGCACAGGTCGCACAGAATGCGCTCGGTGTCCCGCAGGCTGCCAGGAGGGGAGCCCTGGCCGTAACTGTGGTCGAGCCAGTCCCGGTTGAGCGCGGCGAGGTTGCGCCAGGCGGCGGCGAGCTCGGCGGCGGGTGGCCGGCGGACCACCCCGCCGCCGACGGTGTCGGCGACGAGGTCGGCGAAGCCGTAGGACACAGGTCCTTGAGACGCAAGGGAAATGCGGGTGCGGAAGCAGAGCCCGGCAGTGTAGCGGGTGGCAGCCCGGACGTAGAGCGGGGCCGCACGCTGGGCGAACCGGTCGGGTGGTGGGGGCACCGGCCAGAGCGGGTTGGCGAAGCCGGGCCGGGCAAGGTGGTCGTACTCCTCGACCAGCCGCCGCAGCTCACCTGCCAGGGCTGCGGAGGGCGCGTACGGCTCCAGGTACACGCTGAGCACGGTGGGCTGGGGCATCCGCGCCAGCTCGTGCCACAGCGGTTCCCAGGACCGGTCCTCGGGCAGCAGAGGGGACACGGCGAAGCAGACCTGCCGCCCCGTGTCGCGCCTCGAGCACGGCGCCCAGTCCAGCCGCTTGCGCACCTCGAAACTGCCCCGGCCGTCCAGCGGGCCGGGCACAAGCCGATTGCTGATCTCGTGCTCGTCGAGCACCGGCTCGGCCAGTACGTGCGCGGGCGCGGCGGCGAGCCGGTCCCGCAGCCGCACCGCTGCCTGCTCGGCCAACCGGGGGTCTGGGTCCTGCACCCGGCCCAGCAGGGTGCAGGACACCAGCCGGGTCGCCGGGTCGTTGCTGAACCGCAGTTCCCAGCGGGCGTGCGACTCGGTGTTCCACTGGCCGGCGAGCCAGGCGCGCTCGCGGGCGGTGGACTGCGTGCGCCGCTGGGGCTCGGCCACGTCGGCGTACGCGCGGGTGTCGGCCAGCTTCGGGGCGGGGCCCACGTGCAGGCCGACCCACGCCCAGCTCATCTGTGCCGAGCTCTCCAGCAGCACGCCAGGAGTGGTCACGGCGTCTGGGGTCCCGGCGTGGCGTGCCGTCCGGTGTCCGGCGGCACCGCCTGCTGGTAGCCCCCGGGCGCCGGCGCGCTGGCGAACTCTCCGTCCTCCACGACCGGCATGCCGTAGGGAAAGCCGTACTGCTCGGGCACCTGGAGGCCGTCCACGGCCACGATCAGGCCTTCACGGCAGGCGGCGTGCACGGCCTCGCGCATGGCCCGCGCCCGCTCGGCGCGCAGCATGGCGATCTCCGGGTCGTTGTGGCCGGCCATGCCACGCACGATACCGACCAGGAACTGGCCGATCAGCGTGCTCCCACGCCGCGAGCGCCACATCAGCCAGCCCAGGTAGATGCTGGTGCCGTAGCTGAACACCGAGACGTACACCCGGAAATCGCCCTCGGTGACGACCAGCCGGTTGCTGTGGTGCAGGGGACCGAACCCGGTGCGGATGCGCCGTGCGCCGCCGCCGACGGGCAGCTGGCGCTCCCGCAGCGTGCCCGCGATCTGGCTGTACACGGCAGGCGCGAACTCGGCGCGATCGGCCAGCAACACCCGCCATTCGGAGATCGGTTCGGGCAGCTTGGTCAACAGCACCACCAGGAAGAAGGCCAGGACGGCCAGCAGGGTGCCGATCGTATAGAGCACAGCGGAAGCGCCCAGCCCGGAGCTGCTGAGCCGGCTGGAGGACACGCTGCCCAGGCCGACCAGGAAGGCGATCAGCGCGAACACCAGCCATACCGCGCCCGAGGCCACGGCCGCGCGCGCCCAGAGCCGGAACACGACCCGCCAGCTCACGGTGTCGTCCAGGGACAGGTCCATCGGCCGATGCCGCAGGGTCTTGTCCAGGTAGGCGGCGTTGCCGTCGCCCCCTCGCCAGCCCGGCATGGGCTGGGCTTGCTCTTCGATCACGGCGGGTCCTTCCCAGGGGCGGCGTGCAATCACTGGGAAAGTAGCGATCACCTTCTGTTCCGTTATTGAACTCGCACGCATTCACCCTGATGTCGTAACGGGATCCTGATGAATAGGGACTTGCGTGATCGACAGGGTCACCCCGGTGCAGGGCTATCACCTCGGTCGCGATGGACACGGCGGTCTTTGCCGGGGTGGCCGCGCCCAGGTCCAGCCCGGCAGCTCCGCCAAGAACCGCGATAGGGCTACCTCTCGGTGAAGTCCGATTCCCCTGCCTGCATGCTGCCCGACTGGCTCCAAGCCCGGCGGTCGTGTGCCGCCCGCCTTTGTTCGAAACAAACGCGAGCAGTCCCTCTCGCCGAAGGTATCTGCCCGTGGTCACCCTAGGTGGAGACTTCGTCTTCTCGGCGTCGGTGGATCACGACATTCGCCGTCCGGCGGTTCGCTGCACCGACCACCATGCGAGACATCCGGACGAGGGAGCACATGGTCGTCAGTCTGGGTGGTTCGGCGGTGCTGACCGCAATCGATCACCGGGTCACAGAGGTTACGAGTCTCGGTAAAGATCACCTCGAGGCTGACGCCGGCAGCGACCGGATGACCGTTGGGCGACGTGCCACGACCACGAGCGACCCTGCAAAACGCGCGCTCCTGCCGACGTGCGCGCGTTGACGCGGGAACCCCGACACCTCCCGTCGAGGCGTGAGTTCCCCGGACCCGGCCCGACTCGAACGGGCTGCCACCTGCACCATGCGACGGGCAGGACGCACCCTTACCGGGTAGACGCGCCTCGGGCGAGCTCTCCGTGATGGTAGGTCGGAGGCCTAGCCTCAGCGACCGAGTTTCGTCCCGTAGTGATTCGCACGCCCATGCCGCTGATCGAGCGTTCACGTCCTGTCATGGCTCCCCTCTGTGTCAAGCAGGCGAGGAGGCCGCTGTCCTATCCTTGTGGTTGGCAGGTTCGGGAAGTGACTGATCCGAAGTGTTGACCACGGGCTTCTGCTATGTGGCGTCAAGGGTTGTTGGTGTGTGGGTGTTGCTGGAGTGTGCGGAAGAGTTGGCGGGCGATGATCCGTTTGAGGCAGCGTTTGATCTCGCGGCGGGTTTTGCCTTCGGCCAGTCGGTGGGTGATGTAGGCGCGGGTTGCGGGGTCGATCCGGCTGCGGGTCAGGAGCAGTTTCGCGCAGTAGGTGATCTGGGCGTCGCTGGTCTGTCCTCGCAGTTCCGCGCGGAGGTTCTCGGGTGCGGAGACGATCAGCGCTTTGAGGTGGTTGATCGCGTCGGTGCGGGCGGAGACCGCCCCGGCTCGCGTGTTGAGCAGGACGCGGAGGGCTTCGCGTTGCCCGCGGCTGCGCGGTTCGATCAGGCGGTCGCTGCTGAGGATTTCCCGGGCGGCTCGGACGGCGTCGAGGGCGTCGCTTTTGCGGGCGCCGCGCCGCGGTGGACGCTTGGGGCGGCAGACTTCGACGACCCGTTCGCCTTGTTCGGTGAGGAATGCGGTGAGTCCGGCGCCGTAGCTGCTGGTTCCCTCAACGGCCCAGCACCGCCGGTCAGGCACCTGTGTTCGAGCGAAGTCCAGCAGTTGCTGATAGCCCACGGCGCTGGCCGGGGCGTCGGCATGTCCCAGCGTGGCACCGACCGCGGTGACCGCAGCCGCGGCGAGTGTGTCGCGGTGGGTGTCGACGCCGATGACGCCTTCGAGCGACTCGAACAGCATGCTCACGCGATACCGTCTAGCAGACGACGTTGTCGATGGGCGTCGGCCGGGGCGGGCACCCAGGCGAAACCGTGACGAGTCACGCCGAGAGAGGCGGACGGGCTGCTTATCTGGCCACTGGGTGGGCCAGGCCGGCCCGAACAGCTTGGGAGACGAGTCATAGGCAAGGCACGTTCGAAACGGCCGGATTGTCAACGATTCATCCCGCACCGCCGGACCATCCTGACAGCGTCCTGCGGCGGCGAGCATTTTCGCCGCCGACACCCTCGAACGGCAGGGCCACGCCCACCATGCCGGTTGGTACAGACTCCAGCGACGTAATCACGGTGGCCGAGCAGCGTCGGTTGCCACGCCAGGTGCAGCGGGCGGTCCGCGCCGCGCACGGCGGCAGCCGGCCTGAAGTCGCCTGAGCGGCAAGGCGACGGTGTGTCGGCTGCGCGCGGCTCGTACCGGCCGTGTGCCTGCCCTTCCGCGCTACCAGCCGGATTCGAGCGGATCAGCTGCACGGGCTTCCGTTGAGGGTGAAGGCGGCGGGGTTGGTGTCGTTGGCCGCCCAGGTGCCCTGGAGGCCGAACTGGACGTTGCCACCGGCGGCGATGGTCGCGTTGTAGCTCACGTTCGTGGCGGTGACGGCCTGGCCGTTCTGAGTGATGGTGGCGTTCCAGGCGTTGGTGATCTTCTGATCGCCGGGGAAGCTCCACCTGAGCGACCAGCCGTTGACCGCGCTGGCGCCGATGTTGGTGACGGTCAGGTTCGCGGACAACCCCCCGCCCCACTCGTTCCTCACGTAGGAAACCTGGCACGTCCCGCCGCCGGTCGAGCCGCCGCCAACGGTCCAGGTGAACGACGCGGACCCGGACGCGCTGGTCGGGTCGGTGGCCGTGACCGTCACGTTGGACGTGCCCGCGGTGGTCGGCGTGCCGGTGATCAGACCGGTGGCGGAGTCGATCGACAGACCGGCGGGCAGGCCGGTGGCGCGGTAGGTGAGCGCCTGTCCGGACGCCGAGTCGGTGGCGCGGATCTGGACCGAGGTGATCGGGGTGCCGGTGACGGCGGTCTGGTTGCCCGGGTTCGTGACGGTGATCGTGTTGCCGCTGCCGGAGTTGCCATCCAGACCCATGAAGTGGATGGCGTAGGCGGCCATCCCGGAACCCTGGATCGGCAGCTGGTGCCCGGCGCCGACGATGCTGTACGCCTCGACCTGGGTCATGCCGGAGCTGTTGTTGTAGCGCGTCCTGTTCCATTTGGCGACCGGCGTGTCGGTGGACGACGGGGTCTGGCTCACCCCGAGGACGTTCGTCCACTGTTTGATTTCTTCGCCGAGATTGTTGTAGTTCAGCGTGGTGTCCGCCGTCCCGTGCCACAGCTGCATACGGGGGCGCGGCCCGTTGTAGCCGGGATCGGCGTTGCGCACCAGGTCGCCCCACTGCTGCGGCGTCATCGAGACCTGACCTCCGGCGCAGGGACCGTTCCAGCCCTTGACCGAGTTGGTGTAGAAGCAGTGGTAGGGCACGCCCATGAACGCTGCGCCGGCCTTGAACACGTCAGGGTAGTCGGCGGCCATGACGTTGGTCATCATGCCGCCCGACGACTCACCGGTGACGTACAGGGCGTTCGGGTTGCCGCTGTAGTGCTGCTCGGTGTAGGTGATCATCGACATCAGGCCGACCGGGTCGCTGCCGCCGTTGCGCGTCAGTGCCTGGTTCGAGGAGACGTCCCAGCAACTGCCGCCGGGGTTCGTCGACGGGTAGATGACGATGAACCCGTACTGGTCGGCCAGCGACCCGAAATCGGTGCTGGAGTACAGGTAGGGCCCTGATCCCTGACAGCCGTGCAGTGCCAGCAGGATCGGCGGATTCGGTTTGACCTTGTTCGGCACGTACAGGTACATCTGCAGGCCGCTGGGATTGTTGCCGAAGTTCGTGATCTGCGTCAGTGAGGCGGCGGCGGCCTGGGGAGCAGCCTGCACGCTCAAGCCCGCGCTGGCAGCGATCGCGAGGACCGAGCCGAGAATCCAGGATTTCCGGGACCGCGACCTGAACATGGGACCTCCTCGTCCGGAAACCAGCGGCCTGACAGCGCAAACGCGGCATCGTCCTGCTGCCCACCAGTGACGGCACGCGAGTTCAGGAATGTTCGTCCGGCGCGCCGCGACAGGTCAAGAGTCTGGTGGGTCGACGTTCGATGTGGCTCACGTTCCCCGGCCCGACCTGGTATTTCCTTGTCCACCCGAAGCTGCGCACCCGCCGGCTGGCCTGAAAGTTGCATCCGTGCCCGTCGCGGCCCGCGGGTCGGTGTCGTTCGGCTTCCAGGGCGCCTGGCCGAGTTCGAACGAACCACCCGCCGTGAAATTTCCTCGGATACACTCAGTTCAGGCCCAGATGAAGAACTTCAAGATCCTCCGCGGCCCAGCACCCCGAGCGGGGTCCGCGACGTCGGCCGGGAGCAGGAGCGGGCCACCGAACCGGCCCGTCCCCGTCCTGCGTCAACCGGGCACAGGGGCGGGCGACGGCCGACCACCGCGCCACGTCGCCGGCGGGAAGTGGAACCCCTGTTCCCGGCCGGCGGGCGCGGAGCGATGACCCGTCAACGGGTCCCGCCCTGGATGTACGGCGTGATCGCGTCGACATTCGACTTGTCCACGAAGCCGGGGCCGGTCTGCACCGGCTTGCCGCCGCCGAGGGTGTTCCCGTTCTGCGTGTACAGCTTGAGGATCACGATCGGCAGGTAACCCTGCTCGTACTGCTGCTGGTCGACGGCGAAGAGGATGTCCCCGCTCTTGATGCCCGACACCACCTCGTTGTTGAGGTCGAACGTGGCGACCTGGGCCTTCGAGCTCGCCTCCTTCGCCGCGCTGTACGCGCGCGCCGCGATCTGCGAGTTCAGGGTGAGGACCGCGTCGATCGACGGGTTCGCCTGGAGCGCGCCGCGGATGCGCGCCTGGACGTCGTTCGGGTTGTTGATGTCGACCTGCAGCGTGGTCGCGTGGCCGAAGCTCTGCTTCGCACCGTCGCAGCGCTGGTTCTGGCCGATGTTCCCGGCTTCATGGATCACGCACAGCAAGTGCGTCTTGCCCGCGTCCTTCAGCCGCTGTCCCGCGCCCTGCCCGGCGAGTCCTTCGCTCTGCCCGACGTGCGCGATGGCGCCGAACGCCACGCTGGAGTCCTCGCCCGAGTTGATCGTGACGACCGGGATGCCCGCCTTGACCGCATTCTGCACCGACGTCTGCAGTGCCTGCGGATTCGCCATCGAGACCACCAGCCCGCCGACTCTCTGGGCGACGGCGTTGTCGATCAGCTTGGTCTGGGAGAGGGGGTCGCCGTCGGAGTAGTAGGTCACGCTGACGTCCAGGTCCTTCCCTGCCTGGAAAGCGCCGTTCTGCACTACGTTCCAGAACGCATCCCCCAGGCTGCCGTGCGTGACGACCGCGACCTTCAGCTTCCCACCGCTCGGACCCGGCACGCCGGCCGTGGTGGGCTGCTCCGCCTCCGGGCCGCTGCACGCGGTGAGAACCAGGGCGGCCAACGCGGCGACACCGGCCAGGCGCCTCTTGAACGATTGCACAGTCACTCCTTCGGAACCATGAAAATGTTTTGGCGTCAGGAAACCGTCCGCGCGGAATGTCGAACGGAGCAAATCAACGATCGGCGCGGTCCGTAAGGGCGCTCTATCTTCTAGCCTCCGTCGCAGCGGGAGTCAAGGGATTGCACGTCCTCACAGTCCACAGGGAACGTGCCTGGCGCACCAGTCCCATCGGCGGTGCGAAATTCACGGCCTCAGGTGGCCGCGTTCGTGATCGTGCAGCAGAATCCCGATTCCCAGGAGCTAAGGGATGTCTCGTAACCCGGTGAGCGGCCGGCCGGGCCGATAGTTGATCATGTTGGTGTGGTTCAAGTGATCACAGCGTCGCAGCCGGAGTGGATTGCCTCGTTCACCGGGCTCGAACCGGGCCAGTTCCGCAAGCCCGCCAGGTGCGTGCCGGTGACCATTCCTTCGTCGTCACGCACGAAGAACCCGTGCGGTCGTCTCCCCGTCACGCCCCGTTGTTGCCTCGCCGGCGGAGTACGTCCGGCGTCCGATGGCGCCCAACGAGCCACCGCCCCTCGGCCTGTCACACTTGCAGTTCGGGACCCTGCTGACCGCCGCGCGGGAATCGACCAAGCCGTTCGACTTCGCGCTGGTGGCGATGCTCGGTTTGCTCGGTCTCCGAGTGTTCGAGGCGTGCGCCGCCGACATCGGCGAAGAACACGGACACCGGGTGTTACGCGTGATCGGTAAAGGCGGCCAGTCGTACTGGTACCTCTGCCGCCGGCGGTCGGACGGGCGATCGATCGAGCCGTCAGCGACCACGGCGCAATCCTGCTCAACCGACGAAGCGCACGCACGGACCGGCCCTGCGCAACCCGGCGGCTGCGCCGACTGGCCGAAGCGTCAGCTGTGCGGCTTCCTCGGACGCACCCCGCACATGCTCCGTCACCACGATGCTCGATGCAGGCGTCGACCTACGCGACGTCCAGATCGCAGCACGCCACGCCGACCCACGAACGACCATGCGCTACGACCGCGCGCAAGAACCTCGACCGGCACCGAACTACATCCTGGCGGTGTACGTGGCGTCTACGACCTGACACCCAACGCACTGTCTTGCCGAGTACCGGATGTCAGGGTAGGTCTGGACGGCTTCGTTCAGGCGCGATCGCAAGGTGAGCGTCCGTGCCGCCTCAGCGGAAATCGTTCGCGTGGTCTTCGGCCCACTGCGCGAACGTGTGGGCAGGACGGCCGGTGACGTCCGCGACGACGGTAGACACCTGCGGCGGTGCGGTGGTTCCGGCCTGCCATGCGGCCAAGATCGCGTCGACACCGATTGGCGGCATGGTCTTGCCGAGTTCGGCGCGTGCCCGGTCGACCGAGATCATCTCGAGGGTGATCTCGCGACCGGCGGCGGCACCGATGTGGCGTACCTGCTGCCGGATGGACAGTGACTCGGGCCCCCACACGGCGTAGGCGTGGCCGCGGTGCCCCGGCCGGGTCAAAGCGGTCACCGCGAGCGCCGCCAGGTCCTTCTCGTGAATGGGCGCTGTCTGCGCTTCCGGGTAGGGCACCCGGACGGTGCTCTCGTCGCGGATCGAGTTCCGCCACCACCACAGAGTGTTGGTGGCGAACATCCCGGGCCGGATGAATGTCCATGCCAGGCTGGAGTTCTCGAGGGCGGACTCGACGGCGATGTGTGCCCGGGCGATGGGGTTGTGCACGGCATCGGGGTGGATGACGGACCCGGACGACAGGAGGACCACGTGCTCTACGCCGGCGGACTCGGCCGCCGTCACGAAGCCGTCGATTCCTTCTGGCTTGGCGTAGAGGAACACGCGCTGCGCACCGTCGAGCACGGCAGGAAGGGTTTCCGGGTTCTCCAGATCGGCCGTGACGACTTCCGCTCCCGGCGGGAAGCCCGTCGGGCCCGGTTTCCGGCTCGTCAACCGCATCTTCTCACCCGCCGAACTCAGACCCGCCGCGACATGTCGACCGACATTGCCGCTCCCTCCAAAGACCACTGTGACCATGCTGGGAGCGTAGATCCGCGGCTTACTGATCGAAAGGACCTACCTTCAGGTAAGCTCAGGAGATGGAGGTAGGTTCCCAGGGTGGGCGCGACGCATGGCAGGGCATGAGTGACGCGTTCAACAGCGACTGCCCGGCGCGCGAGGTGCTCGAGCACATCACCACCCGCTGGGGCATGTTGATCTTGGCGGCACTGGGAGAAGGCCCGCGACGCTTCTCCGAACTGCATGCGACGATCGGTGGGATCAGCGAGAAGATGCTGTCCCAAACACTGCGCACCCTGGTGCGGGACGGGCTTGTCGCGCGAACGGTGGAGCCCACCACGCCGCCGCGGGTCAGTTACGAACTCACGCCGCTCGGCCAGGGCCTCACCACGTCACTGGAACAGTTCCTGGGCTGGATCCGGCAGCACACGATCGACGTCGTCACCGCCCAGCGCCGCCACGACCAGCAACACCGATGAGGTCGCCTGCCCCCATTTCCCGTGCCGCGCCCGAGTCCCAAACGCGCGCTCGTGCCGCCGAGCGGGCAGACGGCTCCCAGTCGGCGTACCGATGAAGTTATGGCCTGCCGGCGAACAGGTGGATGGCCTCGATCGCCCACTCCTGCCACTGTTCGGTCGTCCAACCGCGATCGAGACAGAGTTTGGTGTAGGTCTCGATGCTGATCAGGCTCCACACGATGTCGACCGTGCGCTGGTCCGATTGCCGTCCGTAGACAAGCTCGAGCACTTCGGCGATGGTCGTCCGCCTCCCCGCCTCGAGCTGAGTACACCACTGCGCGACCTCGGAGTCGCTGGCGCCCGCTTCGAGCAGCGCCGCCCAGAGGCGGGACACCGGACCCGAATAGATCCGCCCCGCTATCTCGATCGCGCCCTCCAGCCGGCGCTGCGGCGGCTCGGTGCGCAGTCTCAGGTAAGCCTCGCGCTCGACGAGCGGCACCGGCTCGGCGTCACCCACGATGGCGACGTCCATGGCCGCGCGCAACAATCCCTTCTTGGACCCGAACCCGCTGTAGACGGTCTCGACGGCGACGCCGGCCGCCTCGGCGATCGCCACCACGGTGGTCCGGGCCCACCCGGCCCGGGCGAACAGGTCCACTGCCGCGTTGAGCACTTCCTGCCGAGTCTGCTCGACCTGGCGCGCTCGGAGGGCAGATCGATACCTCCGCGGCGTGCTCGCCGCACCGCTGGTCACTCTTGCGATCATACAGTCATCCTTGGTTCAATACAGTCACGTTCCAGCGGATTGCTGGGGGTCGCGACTCGGCAAGGAGGCCGCGTCATGCAAACCCCGCACCATCCCCACCCCCCGACCACCGTCGACGTGCGCGACATGCAGGTCGCCCATCTAGCGTTCCGCCGAGAGTTCCGGCTCGCTCCGAGAGCCGTCCAGCGCGTTGCCGAGAGCGACCGGCGCCAGGCCAGACGGGTCGCGAAGCACCTGAAGTTCCTCATCCGAACCCTGGATCACCACCACTCCGGAGAAGATCGGCTGCTTTGGCCGAAGCTTCACCAGCGAGTTGCCGAACGGTTCGACCTGGCGGTGACGTCGATGGAACAACAGCACGAGACGATTCACGCGCTCCTTGACGACGTCTCCGAGCAGCTGCCTGTCTGGGCAGCACGCGCGGGTAGCGAGTCGCGCGATCAACTGGCCGGCACGCTCGGCCGGCTGTCCACCGTTTTGAACGAGCATCTGACTGCCGAAGAGGAACAGATCCTGCCGCTGGCGGCCCGACATCTCGAGGCGGCCGAATGGCAGGCATTGGAACGCGATGGCATCGACTCCTTGCCCAAGACCCAGGCGGCACTCGCCTTCGGCATGCTCATGTACGAAGGCGATCCCGAGGTCACGGCGCTCATGCTCCACCGCGCACCGGCCCCGGCTCGGCTGCTCATGCCCTGGCTCGGGCCCCGGGCTTACGCTCGCCATGCTCGCCGGATCCACGGGACGGCCACCCCGGTGGCCGGCACGACGCCCGGAACCGGCTCAGCCGCGATGTCCTCGTGCGAGGCCGTCGCCCGACGTGTGTATGAGGACCTGTGGAACGACCGGCGGTACGACGTCGCCGACGAACTCTTCCATCCTCGATTCTGCTCGAGCGCTGCTCCCGACCTCACCGGGGGAGCCGCGAAGCTCGCGGCCATCCGCGGCTACCACACCACGTTCCCCGATTTGAAGATCACAGTCGACCAGCTCATCGCCGCAGCCGACCAAGTCGCCGTCCGCTGGGCCATCACCGGGACCGACACCGGCGGCCTTCGAGGAAGGCCTGCCACTGGCCGGATCGTGACCACGTGGGGGGTCGACTTCCTCGAGTTCGAAGATGGCCGCATCATCCGCGACTGGGTCGGAACCGACTGGCTCGGCGCGCTCATCCAACTCGGCATCACCACCGACCCATGGAAGAACGCTGCACCAGGTGCAACCTCTGTACACGTGGAGAGCACTCCGAGAAGTCAGCCTCATCGCACCTGAAACACCCGGACCTTGACCGCTCTGCCGCAACACACGCTCATGGCTCTCCTTTATGTCAAGGGGTGGCTCTGGCAGGGGTAAGCTGAGCCACGGCAGGTTCGGGTTGTGGCTTGTCCGAAGGGCCGGTGTCCGAGGTCAGGCCGGTCACGCTGGATTGCAGAGTCGTCCCCGAGTGCCCTCCCGAGCCTGCCGCCTCACGTCGTGTCTGATCGGCCAGCATGCGGGCGTAGACGACATTGGACAGGCGTCGTTTGAGCGCACGCATCGCCTCCATCGAGGTCTTGCCCGCGGCTTTCTTGCCGTCGAAATAGACGCGGCCGGCGGTGGGATTACGAAGCTGGACGACGCCCATGATGTGCAGTGTCCTGTTAATCCTGCGGTTACCGGCGCGGGGCAAGCGGTGTCGTTGCTGCTCACCGGAGGAGGCGTCCAACGGCGCAGTGCCATTCCAGGACGCGAATCGATCCCGGGTGCTGAACCGGTGGATATCGCCGACGTCGGCCAACAGCCGTGCGGCGCCGGACGGGCCGATGCCATGCAGGTCCAGCAGCGTGGAGCCGCGGGCGATCACCAGCTCACGGAGATCCTTGTCCGCGGTCTTCATCTTCCTGTCGATCGTCTCGAGCTCGGCGATCAACTCCACGACCAGACGACGTCGGGTCTTGCCCACGATGTCGCGTGGTTTGATTGTCGCGACGATCGCGCGTGCTTGCGTCGCGGACAGGAACTTCTTCGCTCCGCCAGGAAACAGCTCCAGCAGCAGCCCGTGGAGACGATTGACGGTCTGGGTCCTGGCGCGACCGAGTTCATCGCGCCGGTCGACCAGCATGCCCATCACGACCAGCTCAGGGTCGGGCTGGAGACGGACCAGGTTCGGGGTCCGCAGCGCGACCAGAGCTACTGAGTGCGCGTCGACCGGGTCGGTCTTGCGGCCGTTACCGGTCGCGAACACCCGCACCTGCGCCGACAGCTTCGCCGGCACGTCCAGCACCGTCTCACCGTCGTGAACCAGCCGGTGGGCGATATGCCGCCCGACACCGTTGCAGCCCTCGACCGCCCATACCCGGTCGCTGAATCGGTGCCCAGTTGCCAGCATCTCGGCATAGCCAATCTGGTCCGTGCCGAATTTTCCGGCCGTGATCATTTCCCCGCGTTCGTCGATCACCTCGATCGTGGCCGAACGTTTATGCGGATCCATCCCGATAATTACCGGCATCCGGTTCTCCCTGCCTCAATCACGACCATGACAGCAAGGAGGGCACCGCTACTTCGAGCAGAACAGACCCTTTTCAGCCACTCCTCGCACGGTGCTCGGTGAGACGCATGCCATGAGAGAGCCACACCAATGAGACCGGCGGGCAGCCGATTGTGGGAGCGACTCACCGAGCACCTGGACCACAGTCTGGCCGGACCCGGTCCTGCCGCCCAGTCTCAAGTAGCCGAGATGCGGACGCGGTGAGGTCCCAGCGCTCCGGCTTCATCATGCCGTGCTGACGGCTCGACGCAATTTTCTCGATCAACGCCCGATACACCAGCATGATCGCCGTCTGCGACCGCTACGCGAAGCGCCGGGGTCTCGTCCCCTACTTTAAGGGCGCACGAGCCCTGTGCGCCTCTTAAAGGTGGCTTTGACCTGCTGTTTTATGACCAATGGCGCAAGAGTGCACGGAGGCACACGGGGAGGGCATGCGCTCTTGCCCCGCCGGAACCGAGCAGGTTTAGCGGCGGCGGTGGGCGGCTCGGCGCTCGTCGTGGGCCGACTTCTGACACTTTCGGGGGCGCTGAGCGTGCGGCCGTTCTGGCGCTACGACAGCCGGGACCACGGGGCGGAACTCAGAACTTGATCTGGCCGAGGAGCGCGCCGGCGACCGTGCTCAAGGCGTCGTCGTGCAGGTCGGGCGCCTCGGAGGACACCAGCAGGGCCGCGTCCCCGCCGGTGGCTGCCAGACCGCCGACGGCCACCGACCCACCGACCACCTTGACCTCGCCGGGGCCGGGTTTGGTGTCCAGGAAGGCCCGTAGCTCGTCGACCGCCAGGTGCGCGTCCCGCTGCATCTGCGGCGCGAGCAACGCCATGGCGCCCGTGGCCCGCGTGGCGACCAGGCGGACCGTGAACGCCTTCCCGCCGACCCGGTAGCCGCACTCGATGTAGGCGCCGGCGGCCGCATCCAGCGCGGACATCCCGTTCTGCTGCGCGGCGACCGGGTCGGCCGCGGGAGTGTCGGTTTCGGACACTTCGACGTCGGTGGCGTCCGGCTGCACCGGGCGATCGACACCGGCGGTCCGCAGGGCACCGGGCAGATCGAAGCCGACGGGGCAGTTCGCGGGCTTGGCGCCGGAAGCGGCTTGGCGGACCGCGTCGACGGCGACCTCGTACCCGCCCTCCGACGAGCAGCCGGCCAGCGTCGTGGCCCCGGCGAACAGGACCAGGCAGATCAGAGCGCGCACCATGAAGGGAAGTTAGCGCGCCGGACCCGGTTCGCGGGGCGGAACGGAGCAACACGTGCGTTAGCGGATCTTCGCCACCCGCACTCACGCAACCACCTGACCGCCTCGACTACACGGTTGATGAGTCGACTCGTACCCGAGACGAAAGGCTCGGTGAGCTCACACGGATATCCGCTCATGCCCGCCTTCGACACCTCCTGCCGAAGACCCTCGGCGCGGGCCGGGTCCAGCCATCCGCACGCCGTCGCGTATCCCACCACCGCCAACGCGTGCCTCCGCCGGGCACCCCTGCGTACCTGAGGACTCCACACCCGGCCAATGATCTTCGCATCCTCCCAGCACGCCCGGCCGTGACGAGCCGGACACTAAGGCCACGGGTCTGACACCGGCACCGCCACAGATCAACACCTTGCCGTGAACACACGCACTCTCAGGCCGCCGAGCGTGACCGGGAACAAGCGACCGAGGACGTACACGGACTGGGGTGGCTCGGCCGTGGCGGGTTACGGCGGCTGGGCGTGCCTCCTCCCTCCCGGATGGCCTCGAGCTGGCTGCCCGGGAGGGAGAGCCCAGGTTTATGCGGGCTGTTGCTTGGGGTCTACTTGAGCTGTTTGAAGTCGGCGGGTGGGGCCAGAGTCAATTTGGCGAGATTCTCTTCTGTCCGGGGCAGCCAGGTGTAGGTGGTCACTTCGCCCTTGGACTCCGGGAATTCCTCGCCGCCCTGCTCGTTGCCGCCCTTGACCGCGGTTTCCTTGACCGGCAGGTACGTCGTGCTGTCGACCCACAGGTCGATCTTGTACTCGCGCCGGGAGCCGATCACCCGGAGGTGGTGGGTGTCGACGGTGCCGACCTTCTCCTGGCCCACCAGCTCGACCTTGCCCTCGGCCACCGCCTTCCTCATGCCGTCCGGGTCGGTGGGGTCCGGGATCGGGGTTTGCGGTTTGCCGTCTCTCAGGTGGTCGACGGACCACCATTTGTTCTCCCAGTCGACCGTGGTGATCTCCTGGCTCTCCCCGAGGCTTTTGACGGCGTGCGACTGTTGGCGGTGGGGCGGGCCGGAGGGGGGTGTGGGTGGGCCGGACGGGAGGGTCATCTTCCGGTCCCCGGCACGACCCGTCTGGGTGGTGGCCGGAAGGCTGGTGTAGACGTCGTTGCGGTACCGGTGGGTCGCCTTGTCGGTCCAGGTCTCGTAGTAGCCGCTCTCGTAGGTGTCCTTCGAGTAGATGACGTACTGGGTGCCCTGGCCGAGTGCCTTCACCGTCTCCGCCTGGACGTACGCCACGGTGACGATCCGGGGCTGAGCGCTGGTGGGCGCCGCGGTGGCGGCTCGGTCGGGGGTGGCCTGGGTCGAGACGACCACCGCGACGACGGCCGCGGCGGCCACCGGGGTGGCGATGGCACCGGTGATCGCCCACGTGCGCCGGGTCCGGCGGCGGCGGAGCTTGCGGACCAGGTCCGGGCTCGCGTGGACGTCGTCGATCTCGTGCCGCAGCCGGTCACCGATCCGGCGGCCGTACTGCTCATCGGTGAGCACGGGGAACCTCCTGGAGTGAGTCGTGGTCGGCCAGCAGCTCGCGCAGCCTGGCCAAAGCCCGGGATGTGTGCGATTTGACCGTCCCGGAGCTGAAGCCGAGCAGCCCGGCGGTCTGCTCGACGGACATGTCTTCGAAGAAGCGCAGCACGATGACCTGCCGTTGGCGGATCGGCAGTTCGGCCAGCGCGCGCAGCACCACGCGACGCTCGGAGACCTGCTCGTACCCGGCGTCCACCGCGTGCAGCGTGTCCACGTCGGGTGGCATCGGGGCCTCCCTGGGGCGCCGGAACAACGCTCTGACCCGGTCCCGCGACAGGTTCAGCAACACCGTGCGTGCATACGCCTGAGGCGAGTCACGCGCCCGCGACCAATGCCGGGCAGTGCGCAACAGCGCTGTCTGCAACAGGTCCTCGGCGTGCCCGCGGTCACCGGTCAGCAGGTACGCGGTGCGCAGCAACGCCGTCGAACTGTCTTCGACGAACACTTCGAAACTGGGATCTACCCGCATATCCCTCAGAACGTCCGCATGCGAAACCAGGTTGTCATCGGTTCCAGTGTGACGCTCGGCCGCGGAAGCGTGCGTCAGGTGGGGATCGTGCCGGTCGTTCGGACGGTCCGCCGGACGCGGAACGCCGAGACCATGCTGAGGACACCCGTGACGGTGCCGAAGGCCAGGCCGGTGGCCATGACGACAGTGCCGGCCACGGTGCCGGGGTTGGGCGAGACGAGGTTGGGTTGCAGCTGGTTGGCCAGGCTGCCGGCACCGACGATCCAGAGACCGATGAAGGCACCGAAAACCGCATGCCACCACCAGCGCGCGGTGACCAGCACCAGCACGCCGGCCGCGACGATGAAGGCGATGCCGGGTGGGAAGGGGAGCGACGGCGGCAGCTCTGCCAGGCCTACGGCACGACGGCGCACCGGCCGCCGCGTCACCTGCGCACCGCCGAAGAGCTGCGAGAGGTTCTCTCCGGCCTCAGACGCTCAGCATGTCCTTGAGGAACTGGTCCAGATCGCGCTGGCAACGAGGCTCCTGGCCGCCGATCCGCACTGAAACCGACGAAGGTGCGGCGATGCCCGCCGGCAGCCGCGCGAGCGTCGACTTGCCCACGCCCGACCGCGCCCTCAGGTCGAACTCCTCCGCGCAGCGCCTCGGCGTTCTCCGCCCAGAGGTCGATCTCGTTACGTCTCCGTCCGGTCGGGTTCCTGGTCGAGCGGGTTACGTCGGCGGGGTGTCGGCCGGGGAGCGGCTCCAGTTGAGGGCGGTATGCCAGGCGGTGAGCAGTGCCTCGTCATCGGCGTACGTCGGTGCTGTCCCGAGCGGGATCCAGGTCTGCTCGACGACGGCGCCGTCGTCGATGCAGTGGATGGTGATCCCGGAGTAGCGGAATTCCTCGGAGGTGTGCCCGGCGGCGACCGAGACGATGCGAACGTCGTGCCGTAGCCGCACCTGCCTGTCCGCCATCGACCACGCTCCCTTCAGCTTTGACGTGGATATCGCGCGGCGTTCGTGTTGTGTCACACCCAGAAGCGCTGCAGGGTGCAAAACACCCCGCTCGGGTGAATTCAACTCATGCCAAAGATGGTCGTTCCGGCAGGTGGGGACACTCAGTGCGACAGGTTGAGGGTGGGGTCGTGGGCGTGTTGCTGGATCCAACTCCGGAGACGGGACCATGGTCGGTTGAGGTGTTCGTGACAGCGCCTGTCTACACAGTGCGGCGCCGGTGGACTGCGTCGATCGCGACGGCACCGTCGTGAGCTCGGCAGCGGTGGTTACCGAGCTACCGGTGCTCGAACCGGACCGTCGCCCAGCGATGTTCGAAGTCCCTGCCGGCGACCTGCCAGCAGGGAGCCGTGCGGGAGCACGTCCGTTCCACGCACGCGTTTCGGAGCACTCTGCCGGCGATCGGCGTGACGTAGGTCTGTTGGCGCGGGATGTGGTTGCTCCGTCTCCGGAGCACAGTAAGCTGCGAGAGGGGCACGTTCCGTCACATTGGCGGGACCTGGAGCAGGGGGATGGATGCGTCACTTCGTGATGCGGTCATGACGGCACCCAGGCGGGATTTGCGGCTGATGCAGCAGCAGGCCGGTGAGCTGGACGCACGGCTCGCTGCCGCCCGGCACACCGCCCGCTCGGGCGACCGGCTGGTCACGGGCCAGGGCAAGCTGCTCGACTTGCGTATGCCGCTGGTGCTCGACATCGGCGCCGGCCTCGGCACCGTGACCGTGGACGGCCTGGGGCAGCCTCGTGTCAGTGGACCTCGCTCGCGACGCGGTCGCCAGGCAAACCGGCGCCAGCCTCGCCGGGCACGTCTTGCGCGCGATCGCAGGCGCCGAATCGGCCGCGGCCACCCGGCGCAAGGCCATGATCGACGAAGCCGCGCGGGAGGTCCGATGAGCGACGGCGACTTCACCAACCCTTCGGCACCGCCGCAGCCGGCTCCGGCTTCGAGGTCTACCCGCAGGCCTTGCGCGCAGCCACCGACGACGTGTTCGCCGCGCGCGACAAAGTGATCAAGTTCGGCCAGGAAGACCTGGCGCAGGTGGTCCTGCGCGACGACGACGTGGGCATGCTGGGCACACAGGCCGGCGTCGTCGAGATGTTCACCGAAGCCATCGCCCACATCCGCGACAAAACCGCCAAAGGTGCCATGCAGCTGGGGCAGTTCGCCGAAGCGCTGGACAAGGCGGCCGACTACTACGACACCCAGGACGAAGCGGACTTCAAGCGTCTGCGCGACCTGGAGAAGGGCACGGGCTGACCCGTGAGCGCACCGACCGCCCCGCCGGCACGGGCCGCCGCGCCGCAGCCCTATCCCGACGAAGCCGACGGGAAGATCCGCAGGATCGCCGAGCTGCTCGGCCGCGGCGAGATCATCCAGCTGCTCGACGACGTCCGCAACAAGCTGCGGGCAACGCCTTCCAGGTCCAGGACATGGCCATGGAGTTCGCGAAGAACCACACCCTCGCCGACGCCGTCGACGACATCGACAACGCGGTCCAGGCGGTGGCCGGCACCTGGACCGGGCGCGCCGCCGCCCAGTTCACCACCTACGCCGACCACGTCGGAAAAGCACTCAGCGACCAGCAGGACGTGGTCGGCAGCATGTCCGAGATCCTCTCCGGGATCGCCGGCTGCGTGATCGAGACCTACAGCAAAGCCATCGAGTTCATCGGCACCTGCGCCGTCGAACTCGGCAAGTTCGGCTACAAGACGATCGTCGCGATCGCCACCGCCGCGATTCCCATCGTCGACGCGTTCGCCACCCTCGTCACCGCTATCAACGGGCTGTTCTTCCAGGCCGTCACCACACTGGGTAACTTCCGCGCGCAAGCCACCGCCATCGTCCAGAGCGAAACCGACTTCCCCGACCTTCCCCCGATGCCCGCCAACTCCGGAATGGACAACGAGAAGCAATGGCGCATCGACCCCACCGCAGCTCCCGCATGAACACACGAGTCCTCAGCTGCGCCCTACTCGTGACGGCAAGCCTGCTCACCGGCTGCGGCCCTTCGGCACCCGAACGAATACTTGCCCAGCCGCCGACCCCGGCACAGACCGGCGCGCCGCTGCCACTGGACCAGGTCGACAAGCCCCTTGACCTGACCAGATTCGACGCCGACCCGTGCAGCCTGCTCACCAAAGACCAGGCCGCCGCGGTCGTGGCCGATCCACCCGACCAGGTACGCGCGTTCCGGCAAGCAACTGCGCCCATCTACGGCTGCACCTGGGGTGAACCGCTCGGCGCGAACGCCACCGCCTCGAAACCGGCCAAGAGCCCCCGCACCCTGACCGAACTGTCGGAGTCACCGGCGCGGAAAGCCGACATGTTCGAGCCCTGGACCGAAACCTCGATCGAAGGCCTGCCCGCCATCGTCTACCACCAACGCGGCAGCACCGACGACTGCTCGGTATCCGTCCAGGTCACCGACCAGCAGATGCTGACCTTCGAGATCATCGGAAAAGACCTGCCCCGCAACTACTGGGCCAACGACCGCTGCGGCGGAGTCGCAAAAATGGCCGAAGCCGTCGTCAACAACCTCCACCAAAACTAGACAAGGTCTCAGTGTGGGGCGCGCGTGGCCGGTGCCGGAAAGGCGGTGACCAGCTTTTCCAGTGCGCTGCAGGCGGTGGCGGAGGTGTAGGGGCCGAGGGCGACGAGTGACGCAACGAGGGCAGCGACCTCGCCCGGACTGAAGGTCAGCGGCGGCACGCGGGACAGCATGGCGAGCCGGTAACCGCCGCCGGTTCCGCGTTTGACTTCGACCGGGATGCCCGCGGCGCGCAGGCGGATGACGTCACGTTCGACGGTGCGCACGGTCGTTCCCGTTCGCTCGGCCAGGACGCGGCCGGGCACGAAGCGGGGCGCCCGCGCGCGCATCTCCTCGATCACGGCGTGCTGCCGTTCGACCAGGGGCACCGCCTGGTGCAGCTGGGTCATGCCCGGGTGCCGGCCGGAACCGACCAGGCGCGGCGAGGCGGGCATCGGCTCCCCTCCCGCCGGCCGGAATCCCGAAAGCCGACATGGCTTTGTCGTGAAGACGATCCTGACGTGATCCCATGGCCGGCCCCGCAGACCAGCGATCGTTCGAAGTCCGTCCTGTCGACGCCATGTGCTTCGACGACCTGGCGGTGATCCTCAACCCCGGCGGAACCGAGCGCGCCTGCTGGTGCCTCGCCCACCGGGTCACGCCGGCCGAGTACAGCGCCTTGCGAGGTGAGCAGCGAGCCGAACGAACCCGGAGCCTCTGAGCCGAACGCCCCGCGCCCGGCGTGCTCGCCTATGCGGGCGACACGCCGGCCGGGTGGTGCGGAGTCTCGCCGCGGTCGCGGTTCGAGCGGCTGAAGCGGTCACGGACGATCCCCGCGCTCGACGACCAGCCGGTGTGGAGCATCGTCTGTTTCGTCGTCGCGTCGCCGTTCCGGGGGCGCGGGGTGGCGAAAGCCTTGCTGGACGGGGCGGTCGGCTATGCGCGCTCGCACGACGCGCCAGCCGTGGAGGGGCTACCCCGTGGACACCGAGGGGGCGCGGATCGGCCCGAGCGCCGCGCACGCGGGCACGACCGCGTTGTTCGAGGAGGCCGGCTTCCACCGGATGGAGCGGACACAAGCTCGCGTCGACGGCCGGATCCGGTGGCTGATGCGGCTCGACCTCAGCCGGTCAGAGCTTCGAGATCGGTGACGAACGCCGCCGAGGGGACGGACCAGCCGGGCTCACTCGCCCGGTGCGGCCTCACCGCGTCGGAGAATCGGGGATGGCGGATCTGCTCCATGCAGCAGATCTTCTCACTGCACATCACGACGAAGGGCCCCTCCAAAAGCCGGGCCGCCGGTGCATGACGACCTGGTCCGCCGGAACTTCACCGCCGACGCACCGAACGGCGGCGCTGTCCCCCGCCGCTATCGACGTGCCGATCGTCGCCGCGCCCCAGAGAGCCCGGTCAACCCATACCTCCGCAGATTCCGCGGTCCCCGGACCGGTCTCGCCGAGATGTCAGCGTGGTGACCAGTCGCTCCGGCCCTTCAGGCCGTTAAATGTCAAATCACTGTCCGTAACGCGCTGTCATGCCGCTGGTCGGGTATACGTCCGGCGAGTCACCGACCGTGCTACAGCCGCTTGGTGGTGACCAAGGAGGTTCCGTGGACCGCGTCCACCTGCTCACGTTCGGTTTCGGTGAATCCGAGCTTCTCCAGCACACGGCGGGAGGCAGTGTTCCACTCCCACACCATGGCCCACAAACGTCCGTACCCAGCCGACCTGGCCCAGTCCAAAACAGCCATCGCGGCTTCGGTCGCATAGCCACGCCCCCAGGTCCGGCGCAGCAGCTCGAACGCCAGCTCAGGTTCTCCCTCGAAGCCCCGCCCGCGGTCGGTCAGCCCGCAGTAGCCGATGACGTCGCCGACGGCCTCCCGCTCGACCGCCAGCAACCCGAACGACGCCGACCGGCCGGCGCGAATCGCCTCCTCGAGCTCGGCAACGGTCGGACGCCCACCAGCATCGATCCGCCGATGCGGCGGCACTCGCGGGTCACGTTCGGTCCACAGCTCGCGCTGCACGGCAGCCTCGGTCACCCGCCACGGTCGAAGCAGTAGACGATCGGTCTCGAGCATGACCTCACGTCCTGCGGTCCCTCCAGCTGTCATGAAAACAATCTCCCATGCGCACACGGTGGGCGTGCGGTATCAGTGCGCGAAGCCCGCCTGGGTCAGCAGGCCGGCTGAAGGCACGTGATCGCGGAAGGCTCGCATCAGATACGCGTCCAAACTGTGCGTGGGGTCGTCGACCTGGTTACCGGGAACGCCCTGCCGCAGCGCTGGCGTCACCGTGATGACGCTCGTAGCCGATGCGCGGTGCCGGTAAGGGTTGTTCGAAGGCGACTTCGGGATTGTTCGCCGAGACGCCGTCCAGGACGGGCTGGGGTGTGCATTTCAAGTGCAGGTCGAAGAAGGCGGTGACGTAGGTGCGGGTGATCTCGGCGGCCCGCTGGGCGGGGAGTTCGGCCGAGTCGGGCACGCCGAGCAGGTTTTCCAGGATAGGGGTGTCGGTGAAGCTGCCGTGCTGGGCGCCGGCGACGGTGAGCCAGCGTTTCCAGCCGTCGAGGTTGGGCCAGTCGCGGTCCCAGGTGTGGTCGCGACCGGGAGCGTGGTCGGCCCGGGTGCCGAGCAGCAGGAAGGCACGGCCGCCGAGGCCGGTGGGCGGGACTGCTGCGGGGAACGTGCCGTCCATGTTCACTCCGGCGCGGATGCGGGGGTCGGCGACCATCGCGGTGGCGCTCGCAGCGCCGCCGATGGAGTGGCCGGCCAAGCCGATCCGTCCGGGATCGATCAGCTTGGCGTATCGCCAGCCGGTGTGGTGACCGGTGACCTGGTCGAGCACGAACGAGATGTCCCGTGCCCGGCTGGCGGCGATGGCGGCGGGGCCGCCCTCCGGTGGTTGGTCGCAGATGGCACAGGTCAGGGTGCGTCCGTCGGGGAAGGTCGTCCCGGAGGACTCGTAGGTGTGGTCGACCAGCGCGACCACGTAGCCGTGGCTGGTCAGGTCTTCGGCGAGGCTGGTGAGGGTGGCTCTGGGCAGGGTGAGGCCCGGTGAGAGCACAACCAGCGGGAACGGCCCGGGTGCCGGACGTGCGTCGGCGCGGGCGTGGACGGGCAAGCCGCTGATGACCTCGGGTGGCGCCGTCGCGTCCGGGGCTTTGCGCTCGAGCAGCAGCTGGGCTTCCGCCCGTGTCATGTACGACGCGGGCCGGCCGGTACCGGGTCGTGCGGGGTAATACATCGAGACCATCAGCTGCCGGGCGCCGGCTTCGGGGACCCAGGGGTCGGTGCGGTGGTGGTCGACCAACTCGAGCACGTCCCGGCCGACCGCGTACCGGCCGGTGGGGCGCGGCAGTCCTGAATGGACCGTGGCGGGAGTCGCCGACGCGGTGGATGGCATCAGCACGGTGAGGCACATGACGAGCGCGAGAAGACGCTTCATCACTGTCCTTTCAGGTCACACGTCGCGGCGGTGGACGGCGAACACGGTGAGCAGGGCCGCGATCAGCGGCCAGAGCACGAACACGGCCCAGGAGCCGGAAATGGTGGGTAGTGCGTCGCTGACGCGGGGGTGCAGCTGGGACAGGCAGTTGCGCCACACGTAAAGCGGAACAGTGGCGTAGAGGTCGTTGGCCCACTGGTAGACGGTGGGTTTGAAGAACGACGGCACGACGACCAGCACCGCACACACCGCGACGACGGTGGCAGCGGTGTGCCGCAGCAGGGCACCGAGTCCCATGCCGGCCAGTGCGGCGATCGGGGCGAGCAGCGTGTCGGCGGCGAGGACGCGCAGGACGCCGGGATCGGTGAGGGAAACGTCGAGTTGGCGGCCGGACAGGATGGCCTGGCTCGCGGCGAACGACACCAGCACGACGAGTGCGCCGAAGGCGAGCATGACACCCGCGACGAGCGTCAGCTTCGCGGCCGCCAAGCGGTGGCGCGTGGGGACCGCGGCGAGGGTGGGGCGGATCAGGCCGGTGGCGTACTCGCCGACGATGGTCAGGGCGCCCACGCTGCCGGCGCCGATCAAGAGCAGGGCGGCGGTCGCGGTGTCGAGGATCTCCGTCATGGGGTCGTACCCGGCGCGTTCGCGTGGGGTGTAGGTCGGCCAGTCGGCGTAGGTGCCGGCGCTGCCGTGCACGGAAAGCCCGATCAGCACGACCGCGCCGATCCCGAGCAGCCAGCGGGTCGAGCGCAGCGACCACAGTTTGATCCACTCGGCGGCGATCAGGTCGGGGAACCGGGCGGGGGTAGTGATCGTGGTCATCGGCGCTCACCGGCCAGGTACTCGACGCGGTCGGCGGTGAGCTCCATGAACGCCTGCTCCAGCGACGCGGTACGGGTGGCGAGTTCGTGCAGCACGATCCCGTGTCCGAACGCGACCTCACCGATCCGGGCCGCGCTCATCCCGGTCACCGACAGCGCCCCGGCCCCGTCGGGTGCGACGGAGGCGCCGGCGTGGGTGAGGACCCGGGCGAGTTCCGTCGCGGCGGGCGTTCGCACCGAGACCAGTGCGCCGGTGCCGCGCGCGGCGAACTCGGCGACGGTCTCTTCCGCGATCAGCTCGCCCCGGCCGATGACCACGAGCCGATCCGCGGTGTGCTCCATCTCGCTCATCAGGTGGCTGGAGACCAGAACCGTGCGCCCCTGCGCGGCGAGCGACCGGAACAGGTCCCGCACCCAGCGCACCCCCTCCGGGTCCAATCCGTTGACCGGCTCGTCGAACAGCAGCACCGGCGGATCGCCCAGCAGGGCCGTGGCGATGCCCAGCCGCTGCCGCATCCCGAGGGAGAACCCGCCGACCCGGCGGCGTGCCACCCCGGCGAGCCCCACCTCGTCCAGCACCTCGCCCACGCGCCGCTTCGGCAGGCCGTTGGTGCGCGCCAGCGCGGACAGATGCGCCGCCGCGCTGCGGCCGCCGTGCACGTCGTTCGCGTCGAGGAGCGCACCGACATGGCGCAAGCCGGTACCGACGGCGGTGAACGGCCGGCCGTCCACGGTGGCGGTCCCACTGGTCGGCCGGTTCAGGCCGAGGATCATCCGCAGCGTGGTGCTCTTGCCGGCGCCGTTCGGGCCGAGGAATCCCGTGACGTGCCCCGGTCGCACCGTGAAGGTCAGGTCTTTCACAGCGAGGACGTCGCCGTAGCGTTTGGTCAGTCCGTTGACTTCGATCACGTGATCAAGATTCCGCCGACCGTGCGGGCAGGACATCCCGCCGCGGGCCAGATCCGCATCGGCCGATCGGCCTGTGGGCCTAGGCCTGGAGACCGATGCCGGGGTTCGGTCGCGGGTGGCACGATCGGGGTGTGCCCGATGATCCGCCGCGCCGGCTGCCACCCCTTGCGTGGGCGGCGCTCACGGTGTGCGGCTTCGCCGTGGTGCTCTACGGCGCCCTGGGGTCGGGTCCGGAACCGGCGCACGAACAGACGCCCGCGGCCTGGCAGCAGTGGGTCGCGGCGCTGGTGCTCGCCCTGCCGCTGGGCTGGGTCCGCCGACGGCCGTCCCCCGTGCTCGCCGCCCTCCTGACCGGCATGGTCGTGGCCACCGCGCTGCACGCACGCACCGGGCAGATCTGGCCGCTCGTGCTCGCCGCGGACGTTCTGGTCGGCCTGATCACGGCGACGGCTTCCCGTCGCGCCGGCGTCACCGCCGCGATCGTCACCCTTGCCGTGCAGGAAGCGGTGTGGCAGCTGGACCTGTGGACCGGCGGCGGGAAGAGCAGGGCGCTGGCCGTGGGCATGGTCGGGCTCACGGTCCTGATCGCCCTGTTCGTCCTGCTCGCCTGGATCACCGGGACCACGATCCGGCAGCGCCGCGAGCACGCGGCCGTCCTGCACACCCACGCCGCCGCCGAGGCGGCCACGGCCGAGCGGCTGCGCATCGCCCGCGAACTGCACGACATGGTCGCCCACAGCATCGGCGTCATCGCCTTCCAGTCCGGCGCGGCCCGGCGGGTGATCGACACCCGGCCCGACGACGCGAAGACCGCGCTGACCGCCATCGAAGCGACCAGCCGCGACACCCTCAAGGAGTTGCGGCACGTACTCGGCGCACTGCGGGACACCCGGTCAACCGGACTGTCCGATGTGGATCGGCTGACCGAGATGGCGGTGGCCGCCGATGTCCACGTCGACGTGCGGTGGCACGGGCGGCGTCGCCCGCTAGCCGCCACCCTCGACCAGTCCGCGTTCCGGATCATCCAGGAATCGGTGACCAACGTGGCCCGCCACGCCGACACCGACCACTGCCAGGTGCTGATCGACTACTCCGACGACGAACTGCGCATCGAGATCGTCGACGAGGGAACCGGCACCACGCCAGGAGAAACCGGCTACGGCATTCCCGGGATGCGCGAACGCGTCGCCCTCCTCGGCGGCCACTTCAGCGCGGGCCCCCGAGCCGAGGGCGGCTTCCGGGTGACCGCTCGGCTACCGTTGCCACGGGAGGCAGGATGACGATCCGGGTCGTACTCGCCGACGACCAGCCGCTGATCCGCGCCGGCCTGTGCATGGTCGTCACCGGCACACCCGACATCGAGGTCGTCGGAGAAGCCGGCACCGGGACCGAGGCGGTCCAGCTGACCAGGGACCTGCGCCCGGAAGTGGTCGTCATGGACATCCGCATGCCCGGCATGAACGGTATCGAAGCCACCCGGATGATCACCGCCGAATCCCGCGTCGTCATCCTCACCACGTTCGACGACGACAACAACGTCTACGCCGCCCTGCGCGCCGGAGCGAGCGGGTTCCTCGTCAAGGACATGGCACTGGACGACATCCTCACCGCCGTCCGCGTGGTCGCCGCGGGGAACGCCCTGATCGCACCGACCGTCACCCGCCGGCTCATCGAGGAGTTCGCCGCACGCCCCCAACCCACCTCGCCCCCACGCAAGCTCGACGCCGTCACCGAACGAGAACACCAGGTGCTGGTCCTGGTGGCCCGCGGCCTGTCCAACCACGAGATCGCCACACACCTGCACATCAGCCACGGCACCGCCAAAGCCCACGTCGCCAACCTGCTCACCAAACTCGCCGCCCGTGACCGGGTCCAGCTCGTCATCACCGCCTACGAAGCCGGCCTCATGACCCCGACCCCGTGACAGCCAGGTCTGCGATGTTCCCAGGTTCCAATACCAACGTCCGCTGATGCCGCAGGTCGCGCGCAACGAGCACAGCTGGGCAGGAAGAGCGCGTATGGCGCGCTCGCGCTGCATTGCGCCTGGTGTGCTCTTGCCCAGCATGAGAGGTCACGGAGCCCTCAGCGCTGGACGAAACGATGTTACGACTGGCAGCTACGGCGTACCTCGGACGCTATACGGGCGTCTCGCGGACGCATTCGGAGTCGGACCTGCAGATCTTCTTGACCTGGTGCGGTGAACGCGACCTCGCCCCAGGAGGTGCGACGATGTAAGCCCTCCACGGTATCGCGCAGGATGTCCGTGGTCACCGGCATTTACCGCACCTGCGTCATCGACGCCGTGCTCGAGCACTCGCCTGCGGAGTACGTCCGGCGCCCGATGGTGCCCAACGAGTCACCAACCCTCTGCCTGTCACACCTGCAATTCGAGGCACTACTCACCGCGGCATCGGCGACCGGCTGGGGCTTATCGCGCTCAGTCTCGTCGAGCGCCGGAGACGGCGTGAACGGCTCGTCGCACTGCGTCGTCGCGGGACGCTTTCCGGCGTACGCCCGGAGGAGTAGCTGTTCGAGGGCGGCTCCGGGGCGGTGCGGATGTCGTGATCCACACCGCCCCGGAAACCACCCGCGCGACGCGTTAGTCGAGCTCGTCCTGGATCCAGTCCAAGACGGAGGCGTGCGCCGGACGCCAGCCGAGTCCGGCGGAGGCGCGGCCTCGGATCCGGCTGTTGGAGGCGAGAACGTACAAGGTGAGTTCTTCTCCCCAGTGGGCCACGGCATCGTCGGTGTCCCACGCCTCGGCGGGACCGAGACCGAACTTCCGGGCGATCGCGGCCGCGATGTCGCGGAAAGACGCTTCGCCGTTTTCGACGAAGTAGAACGATCCGGCCGGAGCGTCGGTGAGCGCACGGAGGTAGAGGTCGGTCAGGTCGTCGATGTGCACGGTCGACCAGATGTTGCGGCCCTCCCCGACATACCGGGCGACCCCGCTTTCGCGGGCCTGCCTGGCGAGGACGGGGACTTGCAGGCTGTCGCGGGACATGCCCCGGCCGTGCCCGTAGATGAGGGAGTTGCACAGCACCACCGAGCGCACCTCGCGGCTCGCCGCGTCCAGGACGAACCGGTCGAGTGCGACACGGGCGACCTTCTTTTCGATGGGTCTCCAGCCAGAGCCGGGGGCGATGACCTCCTCGGTGTACACCTCGTCGGCGACGGCACCGCGTGAGTCGGTGCTGACGACGGTGGACCCGCTCGTGTGCACCAGCGGACGGCCGGTGCCGGCCAGCCCTTCGACGAGCGCCTCGACCGCGCCCCGGTGATCGCTGCTGGCGGCGTTGACGACGGCGTCGGCCTCGCGGGCGCGCGCGGTGAGCAGTGCGGCGTCGTCGAGCGTGCCGATGACGGGGTTGATGCCGCGCCGCTCCAGCTCGCGAGCCTTGTCCTCGCTACGGACGAGACCGTCGACCCGATGTCCTGAGCGCAGGAGCAGATCGGCGACCGAACCCCCGATGTAGCCGGTGGTCCCGGTGATGAAGACGCGCATGTGATGTTCCGATCCGGTAGACGCGTTCGCGCGTATGGCTGTGGTGAGGTGGGAGAAGGGAGGCCGTCAGTCCAGCGGCCAGGGCCGGGCGGTGGCGCCGAGCCGGTTCCAGGCGTTGATCACGGTGATGGTCCAGATCAGCTCGGCGAGCTCGACCTCGGTGAACTCGGCGGCCGCCCGGCCGAACACCTCGTCGGTGACGGGGCCGTCGACGAGCCGGGTCGCCGCCTCGGTCAGCTCGAGTGCCGCCCGTTCACGGTCGGTGAAGAACGGCGTCTCGCGCCACACGGGCAGCGCGTAGAGCCGCTGCTCGGTCTCACCACCGGTACGCGCGTCCTTGGTGTGCATGTCGACGCAGTAGGCGCAGCCGTTGAGCTGGGAAGCGCGCGCTCGCACCAGTTCCAGCAGCGCGGGCTCCAGGCTGACCTTGCGGGAGGCCGCGTCGAGCGAGTTGAGCGCGCGGTTGATGTGCGGTGCCAGCTTGTCGACGGGGAGTCGTACGGCGTTCATGGTTCTCTCTTTCGTTGGGGTGTCAGCGGTTCGCGGGGGTCGACGGCCGGTCGATGATGGTGACCTCGCCGTCGCGGAGGGTGCGGTACGGAACTCCTTCGCGGTCGTAGCGCTCGACGACGCGCTCGATGGGCTCGCTCTCGGGGATCGGAGAGCGGTAGTGGGGGACGAAGGCGTAGTCCAAGAGACCGAGCCCTTCCCAGATCGCCGGCAGGTCGTAGGCGGTGACGGTGTCCGCGGGGTCGTCGACGAGTTCGAGGCCGTGGAGGCTGGGCGACAGGACGCAGGCGCCCGCGCTCCAGCCCGCGTAGACGACGGCGTCGCGCCGGAGCAGGCCGGGCAGGATCCCGTCGGCGCCGCTGAGGGCCATCGCCAGCCGCAGGACGAACGGGTTGCCGCCGTGGACCCAGATGACCCCGAAGCCGGACAAGCGCTCCGCGAGTCCTTTCGAAGCACCGAAATGGTCACGTAAGTCCACTTCGGACACTGAGTAGCCACGGTCGCGAAGCAGTGCAACCTCGCGGCCGGTGGCCTGCCGTCTCGCCGGACCCGGGAGGGCGTCCAGCGCGTTGCCGATGACGGCCGCGGTCCGGACGTCGCCGGCGAGGTCGTCCAGAAGTTCGGGGGCGTCCCCGAGTTTCCAGGAGGAAAGGAACAAACGCATGGGCCTGCTCTCGTGAGAAGGGGAAGGATCAGGCGGAGACGGTGCGCCCGGCTTCGGTGATCATGAAGACGGAACGGAGTCCGAGAGACCGGGCCTCGGCGGGTGAGGCCGGTAGTCCAGGATCATCGTTCCGGAGCTGAAGGCCGCCGTCGTCGCGAGACGCCAGGAGGTCGAATCGATGCCCGCGCGGAACAGGCGTTTGCCGCATCCGACGATCACGGGATGCAGCCAGAGTTTCAGTTCGTCGAGAAGGCCGAGCTCGATCAGGGAGTTCACCAGGACTCCGCTGGCGTAGATGAGGATGTCGCCGGCGTAGCGCGCCTTGAGCTCGAGGATCTCGGCGGCCAGATCGCCTCGCACGACGGTGGTGTTGTTCCACTCGGCGGTTTCCAGGGTGGTCGACACGACGTACTTGGGGAGGGCGTTCATCCGGACGGCGAAGTCGCCGTCGGACCCCTCCATGTGCGGCCAGGCGGCGGCCATGCCCTCGTAGGTGACGCGGCCCAGCAGCAGTGCGTCACTGGAGAACAACTGACCGTAGGCGAACTTGGCGTGCTCGGCGCTGAAATACGGCCCGGTCCAGGTCGGCTTCTCCATCACCCCGTCCAGCGACAGGTAGACGAGCGAAACGATCTTGCCCACAGAGAGTCCTTGAGTGAGAGTCGGTGACACCGAGTGATGTTGTCTCATTCAGTCTTTCGGGGGCCTGATCCGCCAACAAGGTGACATAGTGCAACAGTCATTAAGGTGGGTTTAACGTCCGGAGGCGCATGTGCTGGAGCGGCTTGAACTGGAAGCGTTCCTGACCGTCGGCGAGGAGTTGCACTTCGGCCGCACTGCCGACCGCCTGCACGTGACCACCGCGCGGATCAGCCAGACGATCAAGAAGCTCGAACGCCAGATCGGGACGCCGCTGTTCGAACGCACCAGCCGCCATGTCGCCTTCACCGAAGCGGGGCAACGGTTGTACGACGATCTGCGCCCCGCCTACGACCTGATCGAAGCCGGGCTCCGGAGGGCGACCGACGCCGCGCGCGGTGTCCACGGTGTGCTGCGGGTCGGTTTCCTCGGCGCCGCGGCGGGACAGCTCATGGTCCAGGGGGCCCAGCTGTTCGACCGGCGTCACCCCGGCTGGCGGGCCCAGCCGAGGGAAGTGCAGATCGTCGACGGCCTACAGCGGCTGCGCGCGGGCGATACCGACCTGCTGGTCGTGAGCCTGCCGCACGACGAACCCGACATGGTCACCGGCGAGGTCCTGTTCTCGGAGCCGCGGGTGCTGGGGGTGTCCGTCCGGCATCCGCTCGCCCGCCGCGACACCGTTTCGCTGGAAGATCTCGCCGCGGTCAAAATGCTGCAAGTGGCTGAAGCGTTCCCGGCTTACTGGCGCGCGGATCGCACGCCGGACCGCACACCCGGCGGCGACCCGATCGAACCGGGCCCACGCTTCGAAACACTCCAGGAAGCCCTGGCATTGATCGGCGCAGGGGAAGGCGCTTTCGTGATGGGCGCGCAGGTGTCACGGTTCTACGCGCGGCCCGGCGTCGTGTATCTCCCGATCAGCGACGCGCCACCCCTGGAATGGGCGCCGACCTGGCTGCGCACCAACACCGCACCCCAGATCCACGCCTTCAACCAGGCCGCCCAGGACGTTGCCGCCCGGGTCTATCTCGCCATCCGCCACTGACGGGCCGCCGTGCTCATGCTGCGGGCTGAACGGTCTTCTTGAGGCGTTTGCCGAGGAGGACGAACAGCAGGATCAGCCCGACCGTGAGCAGGATGTGGCCGAGCCCGGCGGTCAAGGAGACGGCCATAGGCACGGAGAGGCCGAGAACCGTCTGAGTGCCGTGGACGAACATCATGGCGACCGAGACGGCGATGCCCGCGTTGTAGAACCAGAAGAAAAGGGTGAACAGCCTGGTCCCGGAAAGCTGGAACAGCTTGTCGAGCGCCAGGACGATGAGGAAGCCCAGCATGCCCAGCGCGAGCAGGTGCGTGTGGATGAGCGCGAGCTGGGTTGGCCCGTCGAACTCGTTGAGCTTGGTGAACTCCCGGTAGTACAAGCCGGAAACCACTCCGAGGATCATGTAGATGTGTGCCGCGTAATAGGATTTGGACATTACTTTGCTCTTTCCGGGAAAGGGTGACGGGAATTGACTCCGAACGCGGCGGCCGACGATCCGTCGTGGGCCGGCACGGTGATCATGTCGCCGAGCGGCGTGCAGGCGATGAACAGGCCCCCACCGTGGCCAGGACGGTGTTGACGTTCCTGAGGGTCACGGTCGCCTCTTCTCTTCAAAACGTTACGTAACGTTATGCCCCGGCAGAACGTAACAGAACGTTTTGTAGTTGGGTAGAGTGATCGCGGTGAGCACCCCACCCGCCGGCCGGACCGCACGCTCCCGCGACGAGATCCTGCAAGCCGCCGTCGACCTCTGCGCCGAGCGCGGCTACGCCGCGGTGACCATGGAGGCGGTCGCCACGCGGGCGAAAGTGGGCAAACCGACGGTCTACCGCTGGTGGCCGTCAAAGGGGGCGCTGTTCCTGGACGCCCTGATGGACCGGCTGGGCGAGCGGTTCTTCCTCTATCCCGACACCGGTGACATCGACGCCGACCTGCGCACCTGGCTGCGCACCCTCGCCGAGGTCTTCGCCGACGAACGGCACGGCCAGATCATCTCGGGCGTGATCGGCTCGGCCCAGCTCGACGCGGAACTCGCCGCCATGATCCAGGGCAAGGTCCACACCGCGCTGGCCGCGATCAACCGGGCCCGGCTCGTCAAGGCACAGGAAGCCGGGCAGCTGGCCGCCGGCGACCCCGCGCTCTACGACGACATGCTGGTCGCCCCGCTCTGGTACCGGCTGCTGGTGACCGGCGAGCCGATCACCAGCGACTACACCGACACCATCGTGAACACCCTGATCTCCCCGGCTCCAGGGCAAGCCCCCGCGGCCGAGGAACGGTAAGTGGGGTCAGTCCGCGTTCAGCAGGACCGGCAGCAGCGTGCGATGTCCGCTGGAGAGGAAGGAATCGAGGTACCCCAAGGCATCCGGCGAGGTCGCGAGGGTCATGTTCGGGAACGGCTCGAACAGGGCGGGCAGGCCGATCGCCGCTTCAGCCTGGCCCCGGCGGCATCCTGTCCGTGCTGCCGCGAGTAGCAACGCTGCAACCACTCGTCGATGCGTACGGTATGGATGGATGTAGCTGACGCGGAAGGACGTTGCGCTGCAGATGCCGACGTGGTTCGCATCCACCAAGATGGGGTCTGGCGTCCGATGGCGGGATCGGCCAAGGCCGCGCCCACCTCGACGAGCTCGGTCACCACATACATCCACAAACCCCATCCCGAGCTGGCCTGCGTCCACGTCGGTGTGGCGATGCCGTTCGATGCTCAATGCTGTCACGCGTTCGATGACTTCTGTGAACGCACTCCATGCCGCGATGAGGTCGCCCGGTGAGGTGTAAAACGGCAACGGATCATGCCTGGCTGACGGACCTGCACGCCCGACGTTCGCACGGCGTCGCTGAAGAACATGATGGGCACCACCGATGCAGCCGGCCAGCGACGCACCGGAGGCGCTACTGCACCGCGAAGCCGCGCCCGCGAAGCCCTGCCGACGGCCATTAGAGCCAGCAGACAGCGTCACCCGGACAGCAGCGGCAGCTGGGCAGGCCACCGTTGGACGATCGTCAAGATAGACACTAAAACCGCCCCGACCCAAAACGCAAAGAAGGCCCAGGTCAATGACCTGGGCCTCTGCTCCCCCGCTTGGACTCGAACCAAGAACCCTCCGGATTATTGGTTCGAGTGGTTTCGAGTCGACGTCAGTCGGTCTAGCTGGGATGTTTGCAATCGCTCATGCCCTAAGTCGACGTCAGTCGTCCTCGTGCGACCTGCAATTTCGCCCTTAAATCGCCCCTAGTTCAACAGCCAGGCCGCCGCGCGCCAGCCCCGCAGTCCCAACGACGCCATCCGCGTTGCGCGCTACGGGCGCTCCACCAGGAGGTGGACGGCCTGACCACCTGACTACAAGTCCGCCGGAAGACGATGTCGACGAGTGTCACCTGAGGCCAAGCTAGCCAGCTGTACTGCCGCTCGAGCGAGGCGCCGCGCCCCGGAAGTGTGCTTACGCCACCGGTGGTCAGCCGGGCGGCTCGGCAGGCCCGGCGAGATCGAGGTCCAGCGACTTGCGGACCGCGCGAATGGTCTCCATGGCGAACTTGGGGTGAACAACCATGCGCTGCCGGGCCACGGCGATGAGGTGGAGGTCCGGGTCGAGGTCGACCTCGTTCAGATCGTCGGTGAAGACGTCGAGCACTGTCGCGCACAGCAGCGCGAAACACGCGGCGTGCTGGCGCAGTCGCTCGACCGGATTGTCCGGATCGCCGTCGCCCACTGGGTCGAGCATGCGGTGGGCGAACTCGACCAGCTGAAGTGACTGGTCGACTTCCTTGAGGTGCAGGAGCGCCGCCGAGAGCCGCGTCACCTCGTCGGTCGGCGGAAGCATGTCGGCCATGCTGGCCAGGGCGTGCGCTTTGCTGCGCAGCTCGTTGTCGATCAAGGCTCGGGTGACAGTATCCAAGGTCGGGTGGTAAATCTCGTTGGCGATGTCGACCATTTCGATGGCGTAGCGCCGGAGATCGCGCGGCAGCCCGCCGGACAGGCAGTGGCACAGGTACCCGAACTGTTCGGGGAGGTCCGGCAGCCGCAGCGTGATCCATAGGCAGCTTTCCTCGAGGGTGAAGTGCTCGACGCGGATCATCTCGGTAAACGCGCTGTCGAAGGCGTCGCGCACCGCGAGCCCGCGTTTCTCGAAGTTGAGGACCGCGTCGTCGGAGACGGATACGAAGAACAGGCATCCCGGAACATCGAAGATGGCCTTGATGTCGTTGATGAACTGGTGGGCCTTCTCCGGTTCACCGATCTTGTCGAGTTCGTCGATCGCGACGACGACCAGGCCGGCGAGCTTCTCCTGCTCGAGCTGCCGCGCGGTCGACGTGGCGAATTCCCGGAACTTGTCGACCACCTCGGGATGAGTGAGCTGTTGCTCGGCGCGCTGGGTGGACCAGGTCCGGCCTGCTTCGCCCTTAAGGGGCATGCTCAGCTTGCCGGACCAGCCGGTGGTGTAGGTCTGCAGGAAGCGGATCTGATCGAGTTGTTTCTTGGCCTGTTTCCGGAGTGCGGTGATGCCGGGCGAGGTGCGGTCGCGGGCGGCCTTGTACCAAGCGCGGACAGCAGCGGTGACCAACACGGCGAAGACACGGAGCGGAACGAGAGCCAAAATGACCAGAGCGGCGATGCGCGCCGGGTGCTGGCTGTCCGGGAGCTGGGAAAGACTGCCGGGCAGAGTGTCCAAGGTGCGGCGAAGCAGGTCAGCGATCTCTCGTCCGAAAGCGACGATGTCGGGCGAACCCCACAGCAGCATCGAGATCGCGGCGCCAAAGGCGAACTGCGCGACGACCCCCGTCAGCCGATCGAAGGCGCTGCGGAGGAGCCGTCGACGCCCGCGCGACGACGGGCGGCCGACATTGTCGAGCACCGCGCGACAGAGCAGGGCGTGCAGATGCAGGACGAAGTCGCGGGCCTCGTAGTTGGCCGGGGCGGACGCGAGCACAAGAAAGGGCGTCGGGCTGCCACCGCTGCTGTGCAGGCCGGTGGTGATGGACTTGATCGCGGTCGTTTTCCCCACACCCCGGTTGCCGGCCAGAGCCACGGCGACGGAATCGGCCCGGTCGAGCACGCGGGTCAGGCGCCGCGTGGCCGCCGTCTGGATGATGTTGCTGCCGCTTTCCTGATAGAGGCCCGTGACTTCGCGGAAGATGAGTTTGGTCCCGAACGTTAGCTTGCGATTGCGCCGGATGAACTCCCGGATCGCCGGCACGACAATCTCGGCCTGGACGTCGGCAAGCCGGCTGCCGAGGCCGACGAGGTCCTCGTGCGGGACGATGCGGCCCAGCTCGCCTGCGCTGGTGATCGGGAAGAGCTCCGGAACGCGCTGCAGCACAATCCGGCCGGACATTCCGACGACTCCGACCAGGCCGACGACGCCCATGATTGCAAGAAGCCACGACAGCGCGGAATAGCTGTAGACGAAACATGAGAGATAGCCCGCGGTCATTCCGACCGCGACGCCCAACCAGAGGATCTTGGCCGGACCGAGAGACCGGATCCTCGGTCGGCTCGGCTCGGCGTGGGGACGCCGGGCGTACTCGTCCTGTGCCATCCGCACGCGAGCGAGAGTGGACTCGCTGCTCAGGACAGCCGCTTTCGCGTCTTCGACGCGAAGCCCCTCGCCACGCAACGTCGCTCGTAGATCAGGGTCGGCGAGGGCGTCGTCCAGCATGACTTCGAGCGCGAGGGCCGCCGTCCACAACTCGAAGTCGTCCGACGTCGTGACGTTCCACTCCTGGAGCAGACTGGGGCCGAGATCTCTGGGCGGTTCATCGCTCATCGTGACATGGTGCCAACCCCGTTCGGTGCCGGGCGCCAGTTCCGGAGCAGGTGCGCCCTGTTGGCCGAACGCCGCCGTTATCCGGAGGTGACCAAGGGCCGCTTACGCCATAAACGCTGTCGGTGCAGCGTCCAGACCAACGGCCCGAACCTTACTTTGCCGAGGTACCAATGACTAGGTCAGGGGTTGGTTTCGGAAGCGCAGCCGCGCGACGGGGCAATATTTTCGCCGGCGGCAAGGGTCTCGGGGTGCTCGGGCCCGAGGACGCGCACGTAATCGTCGAAAACCTGCTCAAACTCGGCTTCGGCACCAGCGGTGTCGCCAGCCTTCCTCAACCACGAAGCGAGGGCCGTGCGGATGGTGAGCGTGTGGAGATGATCGGACCCCAGAACCTTTCGAGTATCAGCAAGCAGCTGCTGGAGCCTGGTCACCGCGTCCGCCGCGTCTCCGGCCTCGCCGCGCCAGTGAGCAAGGTCGGCCCGGCTGGACAGGGTGTCGGGGTGGTCAGGCCCAAGGACACGATCGTAGTCGGCTACCAATTCTTCAAGTGCCGCCACCGCGCCCGCGGCGTCTCCTGCCCGGCCTCTCAAGATGGCGAGGTCCTGGCGGGAGGCGAGGGTCAGGCGGTGGTTCGGCCTCAAAACGCGCTCTAGGTGCGGAACCAACTGTTCAAGTGCGGTGGTCGCGCCAGCCACATCCCCGGCAGTCTCGCGCTTGGCGGCGAGGTTGTGACGTGCAACGAGGGTCTCGCGGTGGTCTGGTCCCATGACCTGCTCTAGATCCGGAACCAACTGCTCGAACGCGGCAATCGCATCCACCACATCTCCGGACGTCCCCTTCCAGTTGGCAAGAACACTGCGTGTGCGAAGCGTGTCGAGGTCGCCGGGGCCCAAAACCCGCAGGGAGTCGACGAGCAACTCTTCGAGTGCAGCCACTGCACCAGCCGCATCCCCACGCATACCAGAAGAGACGGCGCAAAAACGGCGAGCTGAGAGGGTGTCACGATGGTCCGGCCCACACTGGATCAACGCCCGGTGATACAGCTCGCCGGCAAGCGAGATACTTGACCTGAGCAACCCGGCGTTTCCGAGGCTTCGCGCGAGAAGAAGCAGCACTGAGTGAGGGTGAGGCTGCCACAGGTATTCGCCAGCTATGTCCTGCAGTGCGGCGGTGTTCGACCGCAGCGCCAGCATGAGGTCTTGGTCGACATCAAAATCACCCCAGGCGTGCTGCAATGCGTCCGCAGCACTGCGGGCGAGGGCGGCGAAATCGCCGAATGGAAGTGTGTCCCGGACGACGCGCTGGACCAGCGCGTGCACGCGCACCGTGCGGTGAGCTTGGCCAGGTTCAAGGGTGATCAGGCTGAATCGTTGCAGACACTCGAGGCCTCCGACTACGTCTGCTGTTGCGACCTCCCGCTCCAACCGGGAGGCGAGGTACTGGACTATGACATCGGCGGTAAAGACCGCCATGGGGACGCCGGCGGGATCGAGTAATGACACCAGTTCCAGCACGGGCCGTGCGGCGCCAACGGGTTCGAGCCGGTCGGCAGCCTCTGTCGACAACGCCCAGGTCGCGGCCACTGTCCGGTCATGCTCGTCTGGCAGGTGCTTCGCCGCCGGCAGCAGCTCTTCCAGCGTGGTTCGCCGGTCCGCAATCTTCGCGCGGTAGTCCCTGCAGTTGAGAAGCGGCTTGTTGATCAGGTAGGCGGCGGCCTGTGCCAACGCCAACGGCAGATACCCGAGGTCGTCAGCGAGTCCGGCGAGTTCGGCGATCCCGGTGTCCCTTCGAGCTCGGCCGGGGAGCTTCTCGGCGAGGTAGGCCAAGGCCTCGTCAGGTGTGAACAGCTCGACGTCAACGATGCGGCGCCGGTCGCCCTGCAGAGCGGCGTCGCGGCACCGGGTAGTCACCACCACCCGGCCGTTCGGCGAGTACGGCGGCCACAGCCCGGACAGGTCTGCCGGGGCCTGGAGATCGTCGATCACGATCAGCCACCGGGTGCTGGTCTCGGCGAACCATTCCAACAGCCGCCGCCACGCCCGCTCAGGCTGGGTGGGGTTCTGACCGAGAAGCTCAACGGCAACATCGATGTAGGCCGAGGTAATGGCGTCCCGGCCGCCAGCGGAGATCCACATCAAAAGATCTACCCGACCCTCCTCCCACTGCGTGTGGGCGTAGTCGGCGGCCAGCTGCGTCTTGCCCACCCCGCCGAGCCCGATCAACGCAATCGCCGAGGTCGCCATAGCGCCAGCGAGCACCGTCGCGTCTACACCCCCGACAGAGTCGTCCAGCACCCGAGCGACCGCGCGTTGCTGGAAACTGCCGGCTCGCGGCGGCACCGCCCCGAAACGGCGCCGCGGCCGCGCCTCGCACGGCCCATCCTGTGGCACCCGGTCTTCCGCCATCGGTGTACTGGGATCGGCCAGTTGCTCGGTCAGGATGTCGTGGTCAAGCCGCAGACGCTGCACCACCTGCACCAGCGGCAGGTGGATCCCGCGGTCCCGAGCAGTCTGGACGCACGCAGTCGCGAAGGCCTCGACGCGTTCCCACGGCGGCGACCTGGTGAACTTGCCATTGAGCAGATCCGAAAGCGATGACCTGGTCAGCCCTGGGTGCTCCCGAGCCTGGTCGGCTTTCAGCAGATCCGCCTGACTCGGTCCACCCGCTGCCGCACGCACCCGCTTCAGCCGCTCGACGAACCGCTCCTGTGGCGCGCGCTCCCCCAACCCGCCTCCTCGGCCTGCGACGCTCCGGAGTCATCCGGAAACCGACTATCAAAAATGTAGCTCAACGAGGCCCAGTCGTCCGGAAACTCCGGAGTTCTCCGGACCCGCGCATCAGCGCGGTTCTGCTCGATGATCGTTGTCACCAGCCGCCCAGCCTGGTCGGCCTCAATTACTGAAGGGAACAGCTGATGACCACCGAAGCGTTATGGCTCGATGCTGCGGCACAGACACGACGGAAGGGCGGCCAGATCCGCAGCGAGGTGCTTCGATGAAGCGACAACCTCGTTCAAACTGATTGAGCGGATCACCACCAGCACGGGCGACGTCGGCCTGGCCGCTGACGACGGTCGCAGACGAGGCCGTGAGCGGACAGTTGACTGACGCTATCGAGTGGTTGGCGCAGGTGACCTACCGCTGGCGTAGCCCCCGGCTGCAGCGCGCGATAGAGGCGGCCTGGCGGTAAGCATTCGACCACTCGCCGAAGGGCGTGTGGTTGCCCTAGCGGCGGAGCGGAGCACCTGCCAAGCGAGCGGGGTGACACCGACCATTAGCGCCGGGTTCGATGTCGAGCTCATTCTGGATTCCGAACCGCCGTTCTGAGCCTTCCTGCCGGCGACGACGGGGAAAGGACACACAGATGATCGACGTGACGACGACTGCGATTGTGGTCGCGGCGACAAGCGGGTGCGCCTTCCTCAGCCTGCTGGCTACCCTCATGTTCCTCTGGAAGGTCTACAAGCGTGGCGGCTGTCACGACCTCATCGCAGCCGCCCGAGCCCTACGTGAAGCCCGCGCGCGCCGCCTCCCCCTCCCCATGGCCCGGGGCGCCGCCCTCCGGCACCGCCGTCCCAATGCCTCCGAAGCAGCTACCGAGAGGCCACTCAATCCGTAGTCGCACGCACGTCCGACTGTGCGGGGACCTCATGGAAACGTCTTGGAGGTCTGACTCGCTGCTGGTGACCTCATCGATACGAGCAGGCGCAGGGACGATCGCGACTCCCCGACGAGGCCAGTCAGGTTTACCGGTGCGCCATTCGGGTGGACGGCACGCTGCGCCGGAACAGCCGCCGCGCGACAAGCGATCACTAGCCGTGGCGCACCCGTAGGCTGGTGCGCTCGCGTTGGGAGGCGTCGTGGGGCGGATCGTATGCGTGCACGGCATCGGACAGCAGATCTCCGGGGAACAGTCGCTGCTGCGTGACTGGACGCCTGCCCTCCTGGATGGGCTCACCCGCGCCGGCCACCGCCACGCCGCCACCGCCGACGACGACGTGGCAATGGGGTTCTACCGGAGCCTGTTCCGCCCCGCCGGCGACTTGCTGGCCGTCGGCGATCCGATGTTCACTGCGGCCGATGTCGAGCCCGGGTTGGAGGAAGACCTCCTGCTGGCGTGGTGGTGGGAAGCCGCGCGGGTGGATCCGACGGTGGCACCGCCGGAGGCGGACACGCTGGTACGAGTGCCAGGCTCGGCACAGACGGCGTTGCGGCAACTGTCCCGATCACGCTTCTTCAGTGGTCTGGCGCTGCGGGCGTTGGTGTTCGACCTCAAACAGGTTCGCCAGTACCTCGAAGACCAGGAATTGCGAGCAGAGGCCCGCGCCACGGTCAACAAGCTGATCAGCGCGGAGACACAGGTGGTGGTGGCACACTCACTCGGATCGGTGGTCGCCTACGAGACCCTCGCCGCGATGCCGGACCACCAAGTCCGCGCGCTAGTCACCCTGGGGTCACCGCTCGGGATCCCCAACCTCATCTTCGACCGACTCGACCCGACCCCACACGACGGACTCGGCACCTGGTCAGGCCCCGACCACCTGAAGTGGACGAACATCGCCGACCGCGGCGACGTCGTCGCACTCGAGAAAGACCTCCGACCACGGTTTGGACCACAGGTGATCAACGCCGTCGTCCACAACGGCGCCCACGCCCACACCGTCACTGCCTACCTCACTGACAAGCTCACCAGCGCCGCGATCGCAGGAGGCCTGGGTGCGTCCTGATCCCACGGAGCCGCGACGCTACCTGGTTGCCACCGCAGTCGCGCACTACCCCAAGGCGCCGCAGTGGAACCGACCCGGGCTCATCGAGGCTTGCAAGCAGATCGTCACCCTCTTCACCCGAGAGCTCGGTTATCAGCATGTCAGCTCCCTCGCCCCCAACCCGACCGGAGATCAGCTGACCACGCAGCTGCGGGCGTTCTGCCGTGACGAGGCCCGACGCCCCGACGACATCGTCGCCGTTTATCTGGGCTGCCACGGCGAGGTTCTCGATGACGCCCACGAGCACATGCTGCTGACCGCAGACGCCGATCCCGACGACGTCGACGACGCGCTGCCAACCGTCGAACTGGCCCGCAAGATGCTCCGCGGGACGCGGATTCGGCGAGTGCTGCTCATGCTAGACACCTGCTACTCTGGCCACGGTGGCGACGAATTCACCGCCGCCGCCATCACGTCCATGACCCGTAAATGGGGCGATACCCATGGATCGGGTCTGGCCGTCATTACCTCTGCCCAATCTTCTGAGCAAGCCGTAACTGGCGTGTTCCCACGACTGCTGCGCGACGCCGTCGGCTCCCTGACCACCGCCGGATCCAATCCCGCGGTCCTACCACTGGACTCGATCGTCCGGGCAATGAACGCCGACAGCGACAAACCCGGTCACCAGACGATCGGTTACAGCGTCGCCGGGCTGACCGGGGAAGTTCCACCGTTCCTGCCCAACCCGCGACACGGCACGAGCTTGACCAAGGTCGACCTGGCTATCCAGCACGCCAGCGAATTCGAAGTCCACGAAGAACGCCGCGACACCGAACTGCGGACCCGGTTGCTGATCCGGGCGATGGGCGGCAACAGCAGTGGCACCGGCGGCTGGTGGTTCGCCGGCCGCCACACGGCACTGCTGGACATCACCGCCTGGCTGCACCATCCCGACCCGTCCCGTCCACTGCTGGTCGTCACCGGCAACCCGGGATCGGGCAAGACCGCCGTGCTGGGCCTGATCGCCTCTCTGACTCACCCCCAGCGCCGCGTCACAGTTCCCGTGCACACCCTCGGACTTCCGGCAGCAGCCGTCCCGGCCCTCGCCTCAGTGGACGTCGCGATCTATGCCCAGCGCCTGACCACCGATCAGGTTCTCGCCGGTATCGCAACCGCCGTCCGCTCCCGCGCCGACACCCCCGGCCAGCTTCTAGAGGAGCTCGTCGACAGAGACACGCCGCTGACCGTGCTCATCGACGCTCTCGACGAAGCCGCCGACCCCGACGACCTGACCCGCCGCCTGCTGCGCCCCCTCGTCGACCACGCCGCCGGGAAGATACGACTGCTCGTCGGCACTCGCGACTTCCTCCTCGACCGTCTCGGCCAGCGACGCGACACCGCGATCGACTTGGACGCCGACCGGTACGCCGACCTGCAGGCGCTCACCACGTACGCCACCACGTGCCTGCTCGAAGCCAGTCCCAACAGCCCCTACCGCAGCGAGACGCCTGGACGGCTGCGCGCGGTCGCGGAAGCCGTCGCCGCGGCCGCTGATCCATCGTTCCTGGTCGCGGGGATCACCAGCGCCACCCTGGCTGCCCGAGACCAGACCGTCGACCCGCAGGATTCAGGCTGGTGCCGGGCCCTTCCCCGATTGCCTGGCGAGGCGATGCACCGCGACCTCGAAACGCGCTTCGATGACAAGGCCAAGAAGGTCCGAGACCTGCTTCGCCCGCTCGCGTTCGCCGAAGGGCAGGGTCTGCCGTGGGAGGACATCTGGGCTCCCGTTGCCTCGCGCGCCGCCGGAATTACCTACACCGACGAAGATCTGCTCTGGCTTCGCAAACACGCAGGTTCCTACGTCGTCGAAGCTACCGAGGATGGCCGCTCCACCTACCGGCTCTACCACCAAGCCCTTGCCGACTACTTACGAGACGGCGTCGACGCTGCCGCCCTACATGGCGCCATCGCTGAGGTCCTGGCCTCCCGCGTAGCGCGTAAGCTCGACGGCTGCCTTGACTGGACACGCGCCCACCCATACACCCTGCGCCACCTCGCTACCCACGCCGCCCTCGCAGGCAGAATCGACGCGCTGCTCGCCGACACCGACTATCTCGTGCACGCGGAACCAGACGCCCTCCTACTTGCGCTACACCACACCACCACCGACACCGGCGCACTCACCGCTGCTGTATACCGCTGCACCTCACACATTCACCGTCATCTTCCGCCCCCACGACGGCGCCAAGTCCTTGCTGTCGATGCCGCCCGCTTTCGAGCCTCGCGGCTCCAACAGGACCTGTCCGCATCATTGACTTGGCGACCGCGCTGGGCAACGGGCCAGCAAGCTGGTCGTACACTCCTCACCGCCTTCACCGAACATGCCAACTACGTGATGGCGGTGGCCTGCAGTGACATCGACGGCCACCCCGTCGCCGTCACCGCGGACGAAGAAGCCATACGAGTGTGGGATCTCGTCACCGGCGCCGGCACCGGCACCGAGCTCATCACTCTGAGTGACCGAATCGGATGGGTAAATGCGATGGCCTGCACCCACCTTGACGGCCGCCCCGTCGCTGTCACCGCCGGCGCCGACAGCGTCGCTCGGGTCTGGGACATCGCCACCGGCACCGCACTCACCACCTTCACCAAGCACACCGGATGGGTGAACGACGTCGCCTGCACCCACCTCAACGGCCGCGCCGTCGCCGTCACCGCTGACGAAGAAGCCGCACGAGTGTGGGACCTCGCCACCGGCACCGAACTCACCACCTTCACCGGCCACACCGGCTGGGTGAGGGCGGTAGCCTGCACCCACCTCAACGGCCACCCCGTCGCCGTCACCACCAGCGATGACAACACGGCCCGAGTGTGGGACCTCGCCACCGGCACCGAACTCACCACCTTCACCGGCCACACCGGCCGGGTGAAGGCGGTAGCCTGCACCCGCCTCAACGACCGGCCCATCGCCGTCACGACCGACGACGACACCGCACGTGTCTGGGACCTCGCCTCCGGCGCCGCACTCACCACCTTCACCAGGCATACCGGGTGGATCTATTCCGTGGCTTGTACGCACCTCAACGCGCGCCCAGTTGCCGTCACCGTTGGTAATGACAACACGGCTCGAGTGTGGGACCTTGCCACCGGCACCGAACTCACCGCCTTCACCGAACACATCAGATCGGTGAAGGCGGTGGCCTGCACCGACGTCGACGGCCGCGCTGTAGTCGTCACCGCCAGCGGCAACATCGCACGAGTCTGGCGATTACCGGTCGAGAGCACGAGCTGGACCGCAGCTACGGGTCATTCTGCTGCGGTTTTGGCCGGGGCATGCGGTGTGCTCGGAGGCTTGTCGGTGGTCGTCACCGCGGGCGAGGACGGGACCGCACGAGTCTGGGATCTCACCACGGGCACCGAACTCACCACCTTCGCCAAGCACACCGGGTGGGTGAACGCCGTGGCCTTCACCCACCTCGACGGCCGTCCCGTCGCCGTCACCGCCGGCCGCGATGAATTCGCACGTGTCTGGGACCCCGCCACCGGCACCGAACTCACCACCATGCACAGCGGGTGGGTGAACGCCGTGGCCTGCACCCACCTCGGCGGCCGCGCCATTGCCGTCACTACCGGCACCGACGCCGCACGAGTCTGGGACCTCGCCACCGGGACCGAAATTACCGAACTCACCGCCTACACCCTCTACGCCGGGTCGGACAACGCCGTGACGTGCACGCACCTCTACAGCCGCCCCATCGCCGTCATCACCAACGGCGACGCCGCGCAAGTTTGGGACCTCACCACGGGCACCGAACTCACCACTCTCGCCCACAAGAGCCGGGTTCGCGCTGTGGCCTGCACCCACCTCGACGGCCGGGCCATCGCCGTCACCACCGACAATGACACCGTCGCGCGGATCTGGGACCTCGCCACCGGCACCGAACTCACCAAACTGACCAAGGGCGTGAGAGCAGTGGCCTGCACCCACCTCGACGACCGCCCCATCGCCGTCACCGCCGGCTACTACGCCACGCGAGCTTGGGACCTTGCCACGGGAGACGAAGTTGGCGTCTTCGACTTCCAGCAAGTCGGCACTGTAGCAACTGGGCCAAGCAGAGAGCTCATCCTTGCATTGGGCTGGGACATCATCGTCCTTCACCATGTTGCGGAACCCTGATACGGGTAAATGACGGAAGGCCCCATGCTGGGTGCGCCGCTGACACCAGCTCACCAGCCGCCGATGACGACGACGCCGTCGAGCCTGGCGGCCGATTCGTCAGCTGGCTCGGCTTCATGTTCGGCTCACTCGCCTCCATCGCCGCCAACGTTCTCCACACCCGGCATCCACCCGACGGCCACCTCGCCGGGCTGGAGCCAGCAACTCCCACCACAGCTCGGCGCCGCCGTCTGGCCCGTCGCCTTCGTCCTCGCCGTCGAAGTTCTCTCCCACGTTAGATGTCCACAAACCCGACCCTGTCTCGTCGCCCGCCACGCCGGCGCCGCAGCCCTCGGCTCCAGATACATCTCCTGGAGCCACACGCACAGCTTGCTGCTCGCCTGGCACTATGACCCCACGCTTCGGCCAGTCGTGTTCTTTCTAGTAGGCGGGCAGCCGGACGAGCCGGAAGCCGAATGGAGATCGTCCTTCGAGCGGCTGACATCGTACGACAGTGTGACGGGACCCGGCTTTCCCGACTATTTATTCTTCGTCCCGTTAGCCATCGAGAACGCAAGGGAAGGGCTGGCAATACCTTAATCAGTCCGCCGCATCTTCGACACGCGATAAACGCCATGGGCGGCATTCACCTCAAAATATTGAGCAGCAAATATTGTCAATCGTCATGGCGGCGATTGTCCCACGGTAACTTGACACATGCTTTTACGGCGCCAATCACCCAGGTCTGTGTAAGCCCTGCCGCAACTGGCCCGCATCCGGTCCTTCGATCACGCAGGACCGCTGGGCCATTCGAGTGGTCGGCAGTCTGCACTGGAACGGGGCCAGCGTGACCGACGATCACTAGCCGTAGTGCTCCATTCAGGGTGCACTCTCGTGTGGGGAGACATGGTGGGGCGGATCGTCTGCGTGCACGGCATCGGCCAGCAAGCCACCGGCGAGGAACTTCTGCTCCGTGACTGGAGGCCGGCCCTGCTCGACGGGCTCACTCGCGCCGACCATTCCGGCGCCGTCAGCGCCAGCGACGTCGTGATGGCGTTCTACGGGCACCTGTTCCGCCCGGCCGGGCAACGCCTGGCCGTCGGCGATCCCATCTTCACCGCCAATGACGTCGACGCCGGTCTGGAGGAGGACCTCCTGCTGGCGTGGTGGCGGGAGACCGCACGGGTGGATCCGAAGGTCGCGCCGCCGGGGGCGGACACGCTCGTGCGAGCGCCCGGCTCGGTGCAAGCGGCGCTGCGGCAACTGTCCCGTTCCCCTTTCTTTGGGGGCCTGGCGTTGCGAGCGATGGTGTTCGACCTCAAGCAGGTCAGCCGCTACCTGCAGGACCCGAACCTGCGGGAGGTGGCGCGAGCCACGGTCGCGAAGCTGATCACCGAGGACACCCAGGTGGTGGTGGCGCACTCGCTCGGATCGGTGGTCGCGTACGAGACGCTCGCGGCGATGCCCGGCCATCAGGTGCGGGCGCTGGTGACGCTGGGGTCGCCGCTGGGGATCGCGCACCTGATCTTCAGGCGGCTGGATCCGGCCCCTCGTGACGGGCTCGGCGCCTGGCCCGGCTCGGACGAGCTGGCCTGGACGAACATCGCCGACCATGGCGACGTTGTCGCGCTGGAAAAGGACCTGCGGCCCCGATTCGGGCCGCGGATGGTCAACGCCGTCGTGCACAACGGTGCGCACGCCCATGCCGTCACCGCCTATCTCACCGACAAGCTCACCGGAAAAGCGATCGCGGACGGCTTGCATGCCTGCTGACACCCCAGGCCCGCGCCGCTACCTGATCGCCACCGCCATCGCCCACCACCCGAACGCTCCGCAGCTGGACAGACCCGGCCTGGTCGAGGCCCGCGACGAGATCATCGCCCTGTTCACCGACGAACTGGGCTACGAGCACGTCCACACCCTCGGCCTCGATCCAACCAGAGAGCAGCTGACCCGCCTGCTGCGCGCCTTCTGCCGCGACGGAGCCCGGCACCCGGACGACATCTTGGCCGTCTACATCACCGGCCATGGCGAAGTCCTCGACGACACCCACGAACACGTCCTGCTGACCGCCGACACCGACCCGGACGACGTCGAGGACGCGCTGCGCACCGCACAGCTAGCTCAGAAAATGCTCCAGAAAACCCGGGTCCGGCGGGTGCTGCTGATGCTGGACACCTGCTACTCCGGCCACGGCGGCAACGAACTCACCGCCGCCGCCATCACCGCGACGACCCACAGCTGGGGCGACGAACCCGGATCCGGGCTGGCAGTGATCACCTCCGCCCAGCCAGCTCAGCAAGCCGGATCCGGCGCATTCCCGCGTCTGCTGCGCGAGGCAGTCCACGCCTTGCCGACCGCCGGATCGAACCCGGCGGCGTTGCCGCTGGATGCGCTCGTGACCGCGATGAACGCCAGCATTCACAAGCCTGGCTACCAGACGATCGGGTACGGCGTGACCGGGCTGACCGGCGAGGTCCCGCCGTTCCTGCCCAACCCCCGCCACGACCCGCGGATGACGGAGGTCGACCTGGCCATCCAGCAGGCCAGCGAGTTCGAGGCCCAGGCCGATCGCCGCGACACCGAGCTGCGGACCCGGCTGCTGGTGCGGGCGATGGGCGGCAGCAGCGACGGCACCGGCGGCTGGTGGTTCGCCGGCCGGCACGCCGCACTGCTCGAAATCACCACCTGGCTGCAGCACCCCGACCCGGCGCGGCCGCTGCAGGTCGTCACCGGCAACCCCGGCTCCGGGAAAACCGCCGTCCTCGGCCTCATCGCCACCCTCACCCACCCTCAGCGCCGGGCCACGGTTCCCCTGCACAGCCTCGCGCTCCCCGCCGCCGCGGTCCCGGAAATCGGGGCGGTGGATGTCGCGATCTACGCGCAGAGCCTGACCACCGACCAAGTGCAGGCCGGGATCAGCGCCTCCATGCACTCCCGCGCCGACACCCCCGGCCGGCTCCTCGACGACCTCAGCGGTCGAGACACGCCCTTGACGGTGCTTATCGATGCCCTCGACGAAGCCAGCGACCCCGACCACCTCGTCCGCACCTTGCTACGCCCGCTGGCCGAGCACGCGGCAGGACGGCTCCGGATGCTGCTAGGCACCCGGGACTTCCTGCTCGACCGCCTCGGCCTGCGCCGCGACGAGGCGATCGATCTGGACGCCGACCGCTACGCCGACCCGCTCGCCCTGACCACCTATGCCGCCCGCGGCCTGCTCGAGGCCCATCCCGACAGCCCCTACCGCGATCAGTCACCAGAGCTGCTGCGCGCCGTCGCTGACGCTGTCGCCACCGCCGCGCACCCCTCGTTCCTGGTCGCGCGGATCACCAGCGCCACCCTCGCCGCCCAAGACCACGCCGCTGACCCAAGCGATCCCGCCTGGCACAGCTCGCTGCCGGCCTATCCCGGCGATGCGATGCACCGGGACCTTGAAACTCGCCTCGGCGACAACGCCGCCAAAGTCCGGGATCTGCTTCGCCCGCTTGCGTTTGCCGAAGGCCAAGGACTGCCCTGGGAAGACATCTGGGCCGCCGTCGCGTCCCGCGCAGCTGGCACTACTTACACCGACGAGGACCTGCTCTGGCTACGCGAAAATGCTGGCTCCTATGTCGTGGAAGCCACCGAAGACGGTCGCTCCACCTACCGGCTCTACCACCAAGCCCTCGCCGACCACCTCCGCGACGGCATCGACGCCACTGCCATCCACAACGCCATCGCCGAGGTCCTGATCGCCCGCGTACCACGCACGCTCGAAGGCCATCGCGACTGGCCTCGCGCCCACCCGTACACCTTGCGACACCTCGCTACCCACGCCGCCCTCGCAGAGGAGATCGACGCCCTGATCCCCGACGCTGACTACCTCGCGTATGCCGAGCCTGACGCGCTCCTGCTGGCCTTGCACCGGACCAGCACCGACACCGGCAGGCTCACCGCCGCGGTCTACCGCTGCACCGCCGACATCCATCGCCACCTATCGCCTCTACGGCGTCGCCAGGTCCTCGCCGCCGACGCCGCCCGCTTTCGCGCCCCACGACTCCAACACGACCTGTCCGCACCACTGACCTGGCAGCCGCGCTGGGCAACCGGACAGCAAGCCGACCACACCCTCCACGTCACCTTCACCGGCCACACCAACTCGGTGGAGGCGGTGGCCTGCGCCGAGCTCGACGGCCGCCCGGTCGCTGTCACCGTCAGTTTCGACGGCACCGCGCAGGTCTGGGACCTCGCCACCAGCGAAAAACTCACCACCTTCACCGGCCACACCGACATGGTGCACGCGGTGGCCTGCACCCTCCTCGACGACCGCCCTGTCGCCGTCACCGCCAGCTCCGACGGCACCGCGCAGGTCTGGGAC
>NZ_JBHVXZ010000066.1:0-56004 GCF_042881395.1 Amycolatopsis sp. NPDC058278
CAACAGAAAAATACACATGCAAAGACGAGGCCGTGGAGCTGCGCCGCGCGGGCCGCGGCGGCGGGGGCGGGACGAACATCGTCGGCGCACCCGAGGTGGGGGCCGACGGCGCCGGGGCGGGCGGGCGCAGGAACGGCAGCGGGCCCGGGTCGGCGGCGAGCTCGCTGCTCGACGCCTCGGCCTTCTTCTCCGCCTTCGCCTTCTCCGGCAGGACGGTCTTGATCACCTGCGTGTCGGTCGCGTCCGGCTGTGCGGACGTCTTCTTGCCGTCCGGGGTGTGGAACAGCTCGGGCCCGAACAGGTCGAGCGGCGTCTTCGTCTGCAGCGGGTACAGCCGGTGCCGGACGTCCCGCAGCGTGATCCGCCGCCCGGGCTCCTTCGTCATGAGTGCGCTGATGACGTCGGCGAGCGGGCCGGCCTTCGGCTTGGGCACCTTCCCGTTGACGACCTTGCCGACCGTCTCCAGCGGATCGCCGTCGGCGTCGTACGGCGGCGCGCCCTCGACCGCGGCGAACAGCGTCGCGCCGAGGCCCCAGAGGTCCGCGGCCGGCGTGACGGCGCCGCCGGAGGCCACTTCCGGCGCGATGTAGGCGGGCGAGCCGAGCATGATCCCGGTGCGGGTCATGGTCGCCTCGGAGACGTTGCGGGCGATGCCGAAGTCGGTCAGCTTGATCCGGCCGTCGCTGGCCACCAGGACGTTGCCCGGCTTGACGTCACGGTGGGTGATCCCGGCGGCGTGCGCGGCCTCCAGCGCGGACGCCACGGCGATGCCGACCGCGGCGGCCTGCCCGACGGTCAGCGGCCCGTGGTCGCGCAGGATGTGCGCCAGGCTGCGCGAGGGCAGCAGCTCCATCACCACGAACGGCTGGTCGTCCTCGCGGGCGACGTCGTGCAGGATGATCACGTTGGGGTGGGAGAGCACCGCGATCGCGCGCGCCTCGCGCAGCGTGCGCTCCCGCAGCTCGTCCGCCTGCGCCGCCGGGATGCCCGGCGGCACCTTCATCTCCTTGACGGCCACCTGCCGGTGCAGGAACTCGTCGTAGGCCGACCAGACGGTGCCCATCGACCCGGAGCCGAGCACCGAACGCAGCCGGTAACGACCGGCGACCACTCGCGTCTCTTCGCTGGATGGGGGCACCCGCCAATTGTGGCGTACGGGACCGACAGTCCCTGCAGGCTGGCCCCCAACCTCGCCGCGGCCCGTCCCCGGCGCGACCAGACTCACAGGTCGAGCGCGCCGAGTGCCTCTACCATCACAGGTTATGACTGATGTGGCCGGTCCGGAGTCAGTGCCGATCTCCGAACTCGACCTCGCGGCCGAGTTCCCGCAGGCGACGCGCGCGCAGTGGCAGGAGCTGGTCGCGGGCGTCCTGCGCAAGAGCGGGAAGCTGCCGGAGGACTTCGCGGGCGCCCCGGAGAGCAAGCTCGTCACGCGGACCTACGACGGGATCGAGATCCAGCCGCTGTACACGGCCGAGGACGTCCCGGGCGACATCGGCTTCCCCGGTCTGCCGCCGTACGTGCGCGGAGCCCGCCCGGAAGGCCAGGTCAGCACCGGCTGGGACGTCCGCGCCCGGTTCACCGGCGACGACGGCCGCGCGGTCAACCAGGCGATCCTCGCCGACCTCGAAGGCGGCGTGACGTCGATCTGGCTCTCGGTGCCGCCTCCGGCACTGGCCGACGCGCTGAACGAGGTCTACCTCGACCTGGCGCCCGTGGTCCTGGACGCCGGTGCTTCGTACGAAGCCGCGGCTTCGGAGCTGCTGACGCTCTTCGACGAGCGGGAGATCCCGCCGAGCGAAGCCACCGCGGTGCTCGGCGCCGACCCGATCGGGCTGGCGGCCCGCTCCGGCACCGAAGTGCCGCTGGAACCGGCCGCCGCGCTCGCGGCGCGTGTCGCCGGGAAGTACCCGAAAGTGCGGACGATCGTCGCCGACGGCCTGCCCTTCCACGAAGCCGGCGGGTCGGACGCGCAGGAGCTGGGCGCGCTCGTCGCCGCCGGCGTCACCTACCTGCGGGCGCTGACCGAGGCCGGGCTGGCCGTCGAAGCCGCCGCCGGGCAGCTGGAGTTCCGGCTCGCCGCGACCGCCGACCAGTTCTCCACCATCGCGAAGCTGCGCGCGGCCCGCCGCCTGTGGGCGCGCGTCGCCGAGGTCTGCGGCTTCACCTCGCCGATGCGCCAGCACGCCGTGACGTCGCCGGCCATGCTGACCAGGCGTGATCCCTGGGTGAACATGCTGCGCACGACCGTGGCCTGCTTCGGTGCGGGCGTCGGCGGCGCGGACGCGGTCACCGTGCTGCCGTTCGACGCGGCGATCGGCCGTCCGGACGCTTTCTCCGCTCGGATCGCCCGCAACACCCACGCCGTGCTCCTGGAGGAGTCCAAGCTGGCCGGCGTCGCCGACCCGGCGGGCGGCTCCTGGTACGTCGAGAAGCTCACCGACGACCTCGCGCACGCCGCCTGGGCCGAGTTCACCGCCATCGAAGGCGCGGGCGGCCTGGTCGCCGAGCTTTCTTCGGGTGCGCTCGCCGGGCGGCTGGCTTCAACGTGGGAGAAGCGGTCCAAGCGGATCGCGACGCGGCGCGACCCGCTCACCGGCGTCAGCGAGTTCCCGAACCTGGCCGAGAAACCGGTGGTCCGGACGCCCGTGGAGGCCACTGTGGAAGGTGGGCTGCCGCGGCACCGGTACGCCGAAGGGTTCGAAGCCCTGCGGGACGCTTCGGACGCGTACCTCGCTTCGCACGGTGAACGGCCGAAGATCTTTCTCGCGACCCTCGGCCCGGTCGCCGCGCACACCGCGCGCGCCGGGTTCGCCGCCAACCTGTTCCAGGCGGGCGGGATCGAAGCCGTCAACCCGGGCGCGACCGACGACCTGCCCGGCGCGTTCCGCGCGTCCGGCGCCCGCGTCGCCTGCCTCTGCGGCACCGACGACGCGTATGCGGCTCAGGCGGCCGACGTCGCCGCGGCCCTCGGCGCCGAGTACGTCCTACTGGCGGGGAAGGGCTCCTACGACGGCGTGGACGGGAACGTCTTCGCCGGCTGCGACGCCCTGGAAGTCCTCGACGGCCTGCACGCCAAGCTGGGAGTTGCGCGATGACCATCCCGAACTTCGCCGGTCTCGACTTCGGCACGCCGTCACCGGGCGACCGCGACGCGTGGGCCCGCGCGGTGGAGAGCGCCACCGGCAAGGGCCCGGACGCCCTCGCCTGGGAGACGCCCGAAGGCATCGGCGTCAAGCCCGTCTACACCGCCGCCGATCTGTCCGATGTGGACTTCCTCGGCACCTACCCGGGCATCGCGCCCTTCCTGCGCGGGCCGTACCCGACGATGTACGTCAACCAGCCGTGGACCATCCGCCAGTACGCCGGGTTCTCCACCGCCGAGGAGTCCAACGCGTTCTACCGGCGCAACCTCGCCGCCGGGCAGAAGGGCCTTTCGGTCGCCTTCGACCTGGCCACCCACCGCGGCTACGACTCCGACCACCCGCGCGTCTCCGGCGACGTCGGCATGGCGGGTGTCGCCATCGACTCCATCTACGACATGCGGCAGCTCTTCGACGGCATCCCGCTCGACAAGATGTCGGTGTCGATGACGATGAACGGCGCGGTGCTGCCGGTACTCGCCCTCTACGTGGTGGCGGCCGAGGAGCAGGGGGTGAAGCCGGAGCAGCTCGCGGGGACCATCCAGAACGACATCCTCAAGGAGTTCATGGTCCGCAACACCTACATCTACCCGCCGCAGCCGTCGATGCGGATCATCTCCGACATCTTCTCCTTCACTTCGCGGCACATGCCGAAGTACAACTCGATCTCCATCTCCGGCTACCACATGCAGGAAGCCGGGGCGACCGCCGACCTCGAGCTGGCCTACACGCTGGCCGACGGCGTCGAGTACCTCCGCGCCGGCGTCGACGCCGGGCTGGACGTCGACAAGTTCGCGCCACGGCTGTCGTTCTTCTGGGCGATCGGCATGAACTTCTTCATGGAGGTCGCGAAGCTCCGCGCGGCGCGCCTGCTGTGGGCGAAGCTCGTGAAGGGCTTCAACCCTGCTTCGCCGAAATCGCTGTCGCTGCGGACGCACTCCCAGACGTCGGGCTGGTCGCTGACCGCTCAGGACGTCTACAACAACGTCGTGCGCACCTGCGTCGAGGCGATGGCCGCGACCCAGGGTCACACGCAGTCGCTGCACACCAACGCCCTGGACGAGGCCCTCGCCCTGCCGACCGACTTCTCCGCGCGGATCGCCCGCAACACGCAGCTGCTGCTGCAGCAGGAGTCCGGCACGACGCGCGTCATCGACCCGTGGGGCGGCAGTGCCTTTGTCGAGAAATTGACCTACGACCTCGCGCGCAAGGCGTGGGGGCACATCAGCGAGGTCGAGCAGGCCGGCGGGATGGCCAAGGCGATCGACGCGGGCATCCCCAAGCTGCGCATCGAAGAAGCCGCCGCGCGTACCCAGGCGCGTATCGACTCCGGTCGGCAGCCCGTGATCGGCGTCAACAAGTACCAGGTCACCGGCGACGAAGACATCGACGTCCTCAAGGTCGACAACGACGGCGTCCGGGCCCAGCAACTGGAGAAGCTGCGCCGGCTGCGTGCCGAGCGCGATTCGTCGGCGACGGAAGACGCGTTGCGACGGCTCACCGAGGGCGCCCAGCGGGGCGGCAACCTCCTGGAACTGGCCATCGACGCGGCCCGCGCGAAGGCCACGGTCGGCGAGATCTCCGACGCGCTGGAAAAGATCTGGGGCAGGCACGCCGGCCAGATCCGGACCATCTCGGGGGTGTACCGGGAGGAGGTGGGGAAGACGCAGAACGTCGAGAAGGCCCGCAAGCTGGTCGAAGAGTTCGCCGAGGAGGAAGGACGCCGTCCCCGGATCCTCGTCGCGAAGATGGGCCAGGACGGCCACGACCGCGGCCAGAAGGTGATCGCCACCGGCTTCGCCGACATCGGCTTCGACGTCGATGTCGGCCCGCTGTTCTCCACCCCGGCCGAGGTCGCCCGCCAGGCGATCGAGGCGGACGTCCACGTCGTCGGCGTCTCGTCGCTGGCCGCCGGGCACCTCTCGCTGGTGCCCGCACTGCGCCACGAGCTCGCCGAGCTGGGCCGCGAGGACATCATGGTCGTCGTCGGCGGCGTCATCCCGCCGCAGGACTACCCGGCGCTGCGCGAGGCCGGAGCGGCGGCGATCTTCGGGCCCGGCACGGTGCTCGCGGACGCGGCCATCGACCTGCTCGGCCAGCTGACGGCGCAGGAGTCCTGACCCTTGCCGCGCAGGATCGACGTCACCGCCTACGCCAAGGGGGTGCTCGCGGGCGACCGCGGGACGCTGTCGAAGGCGATCACGCTGGTCGAGTCGCAGCGTGAAGACCACCGGGGTTTGGCCCAGGAATTGCTGGTCGAGCTGCTGCCTTCTTCGGGTGGCGCGCGGCGCGTCGGCATCACCGGCGTCCCCGGTGTCGGCAAGTCGACATTCATCGACCAGCTGGGCACCGACCTGACCGCCGCCGGGCACCGCGTCGCCGTCCTGGCCGTGGACCCGTCGTCGACGCGGACCGGCGGGTCGATCCTCGGCGACAAGACCCGGATGGCGCGGCTGGCGGTGGACCCGCAGGCCTTCATCCGGCCGTCGCCGACGTCCGGAACCCTGGGCGGCGTCGCGCGGGCGACCCGCGAGACGATCGTGCTGATGGAGGCCGCCGGCTACGACATCGTGCTGGTCGAGACGGTCGGCGTCGGGCAGTCCGAGGTGACCGTGGCGAACATGGTCGACTGCTTCCTGTTCCTGACGCTGGCCCGCACCGGCGACCAGCTGCAGGGCATCAAGAAGGGCGTGCTGGAGCTCGCCGACGTCATCGCCGTCAACAAGGCCGACGGTGACCACGAACGCGATGCCCGGCGGGCGGCGCGGGAGCTGGCCGGCGCGCTGCGGATGATCTACGGGCCCGAAGCGTCGTGGACGCCCCCGGTGCTGACCTGCAGCGGCCTGCACAACCTGCGGCTCGACGAGGTCTGGGGCGCGATCGAGCAGCACCGCGACACGCTCACGGCGTCCGGCGAACTCGACGCCCGGCGGCGGCAGCAGCAGGTCGACTGGACCTGGGCGATGGTGCGCGAACAGCTGCTGGGTCGGCTGGCGGCGCATCCGGACGTGCGAACGGTCGTTCCCGACGTCGAACGGGCGGTGCGGGACGGTGAACTGACGGCTACCCTCGGTGCACAGCGGATCCTCGACGCGTTCGGTCCACCGCGTGGTGGCTGACGGGCCGGGTGTCCGCGGGCAGAATGCCTGGTCGTGGCGAAAGGATGACATGGCGAAACTGCGGGGTCTGGTCCTGGTCGCGGTGCTGGGAGCGGTGCTGTTCACCGCGTCGCCGGCGCGGGCCGAGCCGGTGCGTCCGGCCGCCGTCACGATGAGCGTGGCGCACGCGTCCGCGGCGCTGGTCCCGGCGCAGACGCAGCCCCCGGGCCCGGTACTCGACCCGGCCCAGACGGACAAGGCCAACAGCGAAAAGACCAAGAACAAGCTGATCGCGGGCCTGCTCGCGGTGGTCCTGCTCGGCATCGTGATCTGGGGGCGCAAGATCCGTTCGAAGCGGACCAAGGGGACCTGAGGTTTTCGGCTTTGCCGAACTAGCGCACGCCGTTCAACGCAGATCCGGTACCGGCCGTCTAGGACGGCCGTTTTCGAGGCGCGGCTTGCCGCCTGCATGGTGCACGATCGTCTGCAAATGCGTACGACAGATCGATCGGCACGACGCGTGACCCCAGCCGCTGCGCGGGTTACCCGTGTTGCGGGAGGAGGTGCGGCGTGACGGTGTTGGATTCACGGCCGGACGTTCCAGGCGACCCCCATGGGCGCATCATCAACCCCATGGAGGGGTCGGAGGCGCTCATTTCCGAAGCCGGCGTAAGCATGGCTCCCGTGGAGGACCTTGGTGCGGGCCGCGGCCCGTTCTGGCTGGACGACTGGCTGCGCGCCAACGCGACCGACGTGCTCGCCTGGCGGCGGCACATCCACGCGCACCCGGAGCTGTCGCGGCACGAGTTCGCGACCACGGAACTGGTCGTCACGCTGCTGCGCTCGGTCGGGCTCAAGCCGTGGGTGCTGCCCGGCGGCACCGGGGTCGTGTGCGACATCGGCAGTGGTGAGCGGTGCGTGGCGCTGCGCGCGGACATGGACGCGCTGCCGCTGACGGAGGCGACGGGCCTGCCGTACGCGTCGACGATCGAGGGCGCGGCCCACATGTGCGGCCACGACGCCCACACGGCGATCCTGCTCGGCGCGGCCCGTGCCCTGGCCGGCGCGCCGGAGCTGCCCGGCCGGGTGCGGCTGATCTTCCAGCCGGCCGAGGAGGTCATGCCCGGCGGCGCGCTGGACATGATCGCGGCGGGCGCGCTGGACGGCGTCGAGCGCATCTACGGCCTGCACGTCGACCCGCGGCTCGAGGTGGGTTCCGTCGGGATGCGCGTCGGCGCCTTGACGTCGGCCGCCGACCTGATCGAGCTGCGCCTGACGTCGCCGGGCGGCCACACGTCCCGCCCGCACCTGACGGCCGACCTGGTGCACGCGCTGGGCACGGTGATCACGTCGCTGCCCGCGGTGCTCTCCCGCCGCGTCGACCCGCGGTCGGGAACGGTCCTGGTCTGGGGAGCGGTCCACGCGGGCCAGGCGGCCAACGCGGTCCCGCAGGACGGCGTCCTGCGCGGCACGCTGCGCACGGCCGACCACGAGGTCTGGACGGCCCTGGAGCCGCTGGTGGCGTCGTCGGTGGAGTCGCTGCTGGCTCCCACCGGTGTCGGCTTCCACCTGGACTACCGCCGCGGCGTCCCCCCGGTGGTCTCGGACCCCGAGTCGACGGCCCTGATGCGCGCGGGCACCGAAGCGGCCCTCGGCGAGGGAGCGGTGGCCCCCACGGAGCAGTCCTCGGGCGGCGAAGACTTCGGCTGGTACCTGGAGCACGTCCAGGGAGCCTTCGCCCGCCTCGGCGTCTGGTCCGGCCACCCGGCCCCCCAATCGGACATCCACCGCCCCACGTTCGTCCTCGACGAGCGAGCCCTCCTCTGCGGAGTCCGAACCCTGGTCCACACAGCCCTAACCACCCTCGCCTAACCCGTGTCGTCCGCCTACGTACGCGTGTCGTCCATCTAGGTACGCGTGTCGTCCGTTTGTGCACAGGAGTTGTCCCCAGGGTTATCCACAGGCGGGTAGTTATCCACAGTCGTTGAATCAGGCTCTTCCGGAGATCACGGAAGGGCCTGATTCTTGATGCTGTGACCGGGTGGGGAGGACGGCATGGTGCGGCTTCGCGTCGACGTGCCGTGGAGGTAATGGGGCAGCGTGCAGTGCGTGAGGCGTTGGCCAGCGGCTTGCTGGCGCAACCGTGGCGAGGCGTCGTCATGCGCTCGAGCGATGCACTGAAACTGAGGACGAGAGCTGAGGGAGCCCTGTTGGCGGTGGGTCAACCTGCAGTGTTGTCCGGCCCCACATCGCTTGCCCTGCATGGGATTTCGGCGTCAGCATGCGCGAGCATTCACGTCACGGTGCCCTATGAACGCCGGATCAAGTCAAAGCCCGGCCTCGTCGTTCACCAGGGCTACTACCGGCCGACGGACGTGATCGAAATCGACGGGCTTGCCACGTTTCCGATTGACCTCGCGTTGGCGGAGTTCCTCTGTGATGGTGATCGGCGAACGGCGTTCGCCGCTGTGGACGAGTGGCTCCGAACCTTGCCGCCGGACCACGACGGGAAGCTCCGGGAGAACATTCGGGACCGTCTCGAAGACCGTCGGGATCGACGAGGTATCCACAGGGCTCTGACACTGTTGGAACTCGCCACCGGCAAGGCCGAGTCGCCCCCGGAGAGCGTCCTGAGACTGATCGTGGTTGAGGCAGGGTTTCCCGTACCGGAGCCGCAGTACGAGTTGGCAGCCGTTGACGGTCGACTTCTCTACCGGCTTGACATGGCCTGGCCATCCCGGCGTATCGCCCTGGAGTACGACGGTTACGCGGCACACGAAGATCGAGTTGCCTACGACGCCGAGCGAGACGCCCGTATGGCGGCGCGTGGCTGGATCACGATTCGCGCCGTTGCTGCGGATCTTCGCGACTCGAGTCGGCTACTGCGGGACCTCGGCGAGGCGTTCCGGCTCCGCTCCACCTAGACGTCGTACCAACCGGACGACACGCGTACTCAGATGGACGACACGAGTTAGCCGGTTATGCCGGAGCAGGGGCGGGTGCGGAGGTCGTCGACGTAGTCGGCCGGGGCGCCGGCCGCCTCGGCGGCGTCGGCCAAGACGCCCAGGTAGCGGGCGGACGGGAGGCCGCCTTCGTAGCCGTCCAGGACGTACAGCCAGGCCAGGACCGAGCCGTCCATGGTCTGGACCCGGAGGCGGATCTTCGAGTGGATCCCGAGCTCGCCGCCTTCCCAGCGGTCCAGCCCGGTCTCGTCCAGCGGGGTGACGTCGTAGAGCACGACGAACACCCGCGATCCGGGGTCCTCGACGATCGTGGCCAGGGCACCTTCCCAGCCGATATCTTCTCCGCCGAAAGTCAGGCGCCACCCCTCCAGCCAGCCGGAGCCGGCCATCGGGGAGTGGGGCGCGCGCTCCAGCATCTGGGCGGGCTCCATGTTCGATCCGTACGCGGCATACAACGGCACGACTACAGCGTAGCGACACCTTCCTCACCCGAGTGGACGCACTCGCCGTGTTCGCCCACTTCAGTGTCCGGTCACCTTCGCCGCGTACGGTGAGAGCACCGCACGGACTGCCAGAGGAGGACCCAGGTGACCAGGATCGTGATCATGGGCGGGGGCCCGGCCGGCTACGAAGCCGCGCTGGTCGCAGCCCAGCACGGGGCCGACGTCACGATCGTCGAGCGGGACGGCCTCGGTGGCGCCTGCGTCCTCTACGACTGCGTCCCCTCGAAGACGTTCATCGCGAGCTCCGGCGCCCTGGCGAAGATGCACGACCTCGGCGAGCTCGGCATCAACACCGACATGGCCGACACCAGCATCGACCTCCCGACCGTCCACGGCCGGGTGAAGGGGCTCGCCCTCGCCCAGTCCGCCGACATCCGCGCCCGCGTCCAGCGCGAAGGAGTCCGCGTCATCGCCGGCGAGGCCCGCTTCTGCGACGAAGAGCCCGGCCTGGCCACGCACAAGGTCGCCGTCACGACGAAGGACGGCACCGAAAAGCTGCCCGCCGACGTCGTCCTCATCGCCACCGGCGCCACCCCGCGCGTCCTGCCCGGCGCCGTGCCGGACGGCGAGCGCATCCTCGACTGGCGCCAGCTCTACGAGCTCCAGGAGCTGCCGGAGCACCTCGCCGTCATCGGCTCCGGCGTCACCGGCGCCGAGTTCGCGTCCGCCTACACCGAGATGGGCGTCAAGGTCACCGTCGTCTCCAGCCGTGACCGCGTCCTCCCGCACGAAGACGCCGACGCCGCCGCGGTGCTCGAGGAGGTCTTCTCGCAGCGCGGCACGACCGTCGCGAAGCAGGCGCGCGCCGACCGCGTCGAGCGCACCGAAAAGGGCGTCGAGATCTTCCTCGCCGACGGCCGCGTGATCGAAGCCAGCCACGCGCTGATGACCGTCGGGTCGGTCCCCAACACCAAGGACATCGGCCTCGACAAGGTCGGCATCTCGCCCGGTCCCGGCGGGTTCATCACCGTCGACCGCGTTTCGCGCACCTCCGTTCCCGGGATCTACGCCGCCGGCGACTGCACCGGCGTGCTCATGCTGGCCTCGGTGGCGAGCATGCAGGGCCGCATCGCGATGTGGCACGCGCTGGGCGAAGGCGTCGCGCCGATCAAGCTCAAGACCGTCGCCGCCAACGTGTTCACCCACCCGGAGATCGCCACCGTCGGCATCAGCCAGCAGGCGATCGACTCCGGCGAGGTGCCCGCGCGCACCATCATGCTGCCCCTGGCCACCAACGCGCGCGCGAAGATGGAGGGCCTCCGCCGAGGCTTCGTGAAGCTGTTCTGCCGCCCCGCCACCGGCGTGGTCGTCGGTGGTGTCGTCGTGGCGCCGCAGGCGAGCGAGCTCATCCTTCCCATCGCGCTCGCCGTCCAGAACCAGCTCACAGTGGACCACCTGGCACTGACATTTTCGGTGTACCCGTCGCTCTCGGGCTCGATCACCGAGGCCGGGCGCCAGCTCATGCGCCACGACGATCTCGACTGATCCGGCACGCAACCCGGGCGCACCCGTCGCGTCTTGTCGGTTGTAAGGCTGAAGGACGCGAAGGGTGCGAACGTGCGCAAGACGGTGGTTTTCGTTGCGGCAGCGGTGATCGGCGCGACGGCGCTGACGGGATCGGCGATGGCGCAGAGCACCGGCCCGACGCCGAGCACGAGCGCGAACGCGAAGGCAGGCAGCGTCCAGCTCAACGTGAACACCGCGATCAACCAGACGCTGGTGGACAAGTACGTCCGCGACGCACCGAACGTGGCGCTGGCGAAGTGCGAGGGTCCTTCGCCGGCGTTCTCCTCGCCGGCGCTGACCTTCACCAACTACACCCCCGGCCCGTTCATGGGCGCCGACGCGAACATCAGCGCCGACGCCGAGCTCAAGCCCGGCACCGAGGCGGGGACGTACCCGCTGACCGTGACCTGCGGCGGCCAGACCTACACCACGCAGTTCACGGTGCCGGCCGCGCAGGTCGCGAAGGTGCCCTCCGGCGCCGCGAAGGCCGGCGACGGCAGCATGGCCGGTTGATTTCCCGGAAACGCCACGACCACCCCGGAGTCCTGCTCCGGGGTGGTTTTTTTAATGTCTCAGGCAACCTCTCCGCAGGTGGAGCGTCTTTCGAAGCACAACTCCCGGGGGAGGGAAAATGTTGCGAACGAAAAAGATCTTGGTTGTCGCCGCCGTTTCCGGTGGATTGCTGCTCTCGGCGCCGGCGGCCTTCGCGGCCACGCCGGCCGGGCACGCGGGGAACCCGAAGGCCTATCTCCGCGTCATGCCGAACGCGGCTCGCCCGGGTGCGAAGGTGCAGATCCGGCTCGGCTGCGAAGCCGGGAGCACGCGCGACCTGGCGTCCCAGGTCCTCACGATCGGCGCGCTCCGGCGCGTCGGCCCGCAGAATGATCCCGCCAAGGCCCCCGCCGCGGCCGCGGCGGCGACCGTGACGCCGGCGAAACCCGGCGTCTACCAGGTGTCGTTCTCCTGCGGCGGCGCGGAACTGACCACGAAGTTCACCGTCCTGGGTGAACGTCGGCAGGTCGCGAAGGTACCGTCGGGAGCGCCGCAGACCGGTGGCGGCCCGGTCGGCCACGGGCCGCTCGCCGCTGCGGGCGCCATGGGCGTGCTGGCCGTCGGCGGTGGTGGTCTGGTGCTGGCGCGGCGGTCGTGGCGACGCTGACCGCGGCCCGGCTCAACCGTCCGGCCCCACCGGACGTGTGGCCCGTGAGCGAGGAGGGGAGAGCATGAGCACGAGGAGCGCGGGCAGCAGACGAGGCTTCCTGATCGCCCTGGTCGTGGCGTTGGTGGCCGCGCTGGTGGTCCTGGCGCTGACGCTCGGCGGGCACCGCGACCCGGGCACCGCGCAGCCACCGCCCGCCCAGCCGGTCGCGGTCGACCCGGCGCCCCGGTCAGGCAGCCAAGACGCCGTCGCGGCGCTGCCCAAGGTCGAGCCCGTCTCGATCGACATCCCGAAGATCGGCGCGCACTCGTCGCTGGTCCCGCTCGGCCTCAACCCGGACAACACCGTCGAGGTGCCGCCGGTGACCACGCCGCTGCAGGCCGGCTGGTACACCTACGCGCCGACGCCGGGCGAGACCGGCCCGGCCGTCGTACTGGGGCACGTCGACGGCAACCACCAGAAGGGCATCTTCTTCCGCCTCAAGGAGCTGGCCCCCGGCGACCGGGTCTCGATCGCCCGCAAGGACGGCACCACGGTGGTGTTCGAGGTGACGAAGGTGCACCAGGTGCCGAAGAAGGACTTCGAGGGCGAAGGCGTCTACGACGACACGGCCGGTCCCGAGCTGCGGCTGATCACCTGCGGTGGCGTCTTCGACCGGAACGCGCACAACTACGTCGACAACATCGTCGTCTACGCCCGCCTGGTCCAGGCCTGATTTTCGGTTTTTGTCGGTGCCCGGTGCCAGACTGTCCCGGTCGTCACCAGCGGCGGCACAGACGAGGGGTTGGGAGTCGGCATGGTGTTCCGGGACGAAAGATGGCCCGACGGTACGCCCGGCTGGGTGGACCTGATGGTGCCCGATCAGGCGAAGGCGATCGCCTTCTACAGCAGCCTGTTCGGCTGGGACGTGCACCGGGGCGGTGAGGAGACCGGCTTCTACGGCATGGCGGAGCTGCGGGGACGCCCGGTCGCCGGCATCGGCCAGACCCCACCCGGCCAGGACATCCCGCCGTTCTGGACGACCTACCTCGCGGTGTCCGATGTGGACCGGACGGCCGCGGCCATCACCGAGGCAGGCGGGCGGATCGTCATGCCGGTGATGGAGGTGATGAAGGAGGGCCGGATGGCCGTCGCGGCCGATCCGGCGGGCGCGGTCTTCGGCCTGTGGGAGGCCGGGAACCACATCGGCACGCAGGTCACGGCGGCCCCGGGCACGCTGGCCTGGAACGACTGCATGAGCCGTGACTACGCGGCGGCGAAGCCGTTCTACGAGGAGATCTTCGGCTACGGCTTCCAGGACATCTCCGGCGACGACTTCACGTACGCGGTGGTGCTCATCGACGGGCGCCCGGTCGGCGGCCTCGGCGCGATGCCCGCATCGGTGCCACCGGAGGTGCCGTCGTACTGGGGGGCGTACTTCTGGGTGGCGGACGCCGACGCGAGCGCGGCCAAGGTGGCCGAGCTCGGCGGCACGGTCGACGGGAAACCGTTCGACTCGCCGTACGGGCGGCAGGTGCGGGTCGCCGACGACCAGGGCGTGCCGTTCATGGTCATCGCCCCGAACGAGCAGTCGGGCGAGCCGGAGGGCTGGGAGGTGTGAAGGGACGGGCCGGGAGAGCCACGAGGCGGCACCCCCGGCCCTCGCCGGTCAGTCCTCTTCGGAGACCCAGTCGAAGGTCTTGGTGACGGCCTTCTTCCAGTTGCGGTACTCGCGCTCGCGGCGGGCGTCGTCCATCGACGGATCCCACTGCTTGTCCTGGGCCCAGTTGGTGCGGATGTCGTCCTCGGACTTCCAGAACCCGACGGCGAGACCGGCGGCGTACGCGGCACCCAGCGCGGTGGTCTCGTTGACCACCGGGCGGATCACCGGCACGCCGAGGATGTCGGCCTGGAACTGCATGAGCAGCTCGTTGACGACCATGCCGCCGTCGACCTTGAGCGACTTCAGCGGGACTCCGGAGTCGGCGTTCATCGCGTCGATGACCTCGCGCGACTGGAAGGCCGTCGCCTCCAGTACCGCGCGGGCCAGGTGGCCCTTGTTGACGAACCGGGTGAGCCCGACGATCGCGCCACGAGCGTCGGAGCGCCAGTAAGGAGCGAACAGGCCCGAGAACGCCGGGACGAAGTACGCGCCGCCGTTGTCCTCGACGCTGCGCGCGTGGTCCTCGATCTCGGCCGCGGTCGTGATCATGCCGAGGTTGTCGCGCAGCCACTGCACCAGCGAACCGGTGACGGCGATGGAGCCTTCCAGCGCGTAGATCGTGTCGTTCGAGCCGATCTTGTAGCAGACCGTGGTGAGCAGCCCGTTCTGCGACATCACCTTTTCGGTGCCGGTGTTGAGCAGCATGAAGTTGCCGGTGCCGTAGGTGTTCTTGGCCTCGCCGGGCGAGAGGCAGGCCTGGCCGAACGTCGCGGCCTGCTGGTCGCCCAGGATGCCCGCGATCGGGACGCCGGCCAGCGCGCCCTTCTCGCGGACCTTGCCGTACTCCTCGGACGAGGAGCGGATCTCCGGCAGCATCGAAAGGGGGATGCCCATCTCGCCGGCGATGTCGGCGTCCCACTGCAGGGTGTCGAGGTCCATCAGCATGGTGCGGGAGGCGTTGGTCGGGTCGGTGACGTGCACGCCGCCGTCCGTCCCGCCGGTCATGTTCCACAGCACCCAGGTGTCCATGTTGCCGAAGATCAGGTCACCGGCCTCGGCCTTCTCGCGCGCGCCCTCGACGTTGTCCAGGATCCACTTGATCTTGGGGCCGGAGAAGTAGGTCGCGAGCGGGAGGCCGACCTTGTCGCGGTAGCGCTCCTGGCCGCCGCCGAGGTTGCCGAGCTCGGTGACGATCTTGTCGGTGCGGGTGTCCTGCCAGACGATCGCGTTGTACACCGGCCGGCCGGTCGTCTTGTCCCAGACGAGTGCGGTTTCGCGCTGGTTGGTGATGCCGACGGCGGCGATGTCCTTGGCGGTGAGGTCGGCCTTGGCCAGCGCGCCCGCGGCGACCCGGCGGGTGTTCTCCCAGATCTCTTCCGCGTTGTGCTCGACCCAGCCGGCGCGCGGGAAGATCTGCTCGTGCTCGCGCTGGTCGACCGAGACGACGCGGCCCTCGTGGTTGAAGATCATGCACCGGGTCGAGGTGGTGCCCTGGTCGATCGCGGCTACGTACGAAGTCATGTGTGCTCCCGGAATTGGCGTCGGAGGAGGCGATCAGGTCAGGTTGTGGACGGCGAGGTAGACGAGCGCGGCGAGGGCGCCGCCGGCCAGCGGGCCGACGACGGGGATCCACGAGTAGCCCCAGTTGGCGTTCGCCTTGTTCCGGATCGGCAGCAGGAAGGCGTACGCGATGCGCGGGCCGAGGTCACGGGCCGGGTTGATGGCGTACCCGGTCGGCCCGCCGAGCGAGGCGCCGATCACGAGCACCACGAACGACACGCCCGCGTAGCCCAGCGCGGAGTTGCCGAAGGTCGGCGTGCCGCCGTCGCCCATGGCGTAGGTGGGGCTGAGCAGGATCCACACGACCAGGACGAAGGTGCCGATGATCTCGGTGACGAGGTTCCACGCGGTGTTCGGGATCTGCGGTCCGGTGGAGAAGATGCCGAGGGTGTTCTCGGGCTCGGGGTGGTCGTCGAACTGCAGCTTGTAGGTGGCCCAGCAGAGCACCGCGCCGATGATGGCGCCGGCCATCTGCCCGATGATGTAGAAGGGCACGTCGGCCCACGGCGTCTTGTCGGCGATGGCGAGCCCGAGGGTCACCGCCGGGTTCAGGTGCGCGCCGCTCGGCGCGGCGATGCTGGCGCCGGTGAAGACCGCGAACGCCCAGCCGAGGTTGATGAAGAGGAATCCCGCGTTGTGACCGTTGTTCTTGCGCAGCACGTGGTTGGCCACCACGCCGTTGCCGAGCAGGATCAGCGTCGCCGTTCCCAGTAGTTCCCAGACGATTATTGCTCCAGCACTCACCGCTGCACCTCCACACTGGACACTCTGCGCAGGGTCGATCACGGCGTGCCACGGCACCGTTGCCGACCCACGTCCGCGCGACGTTACCGGGGCGTAGAAGCTAACTCCAAGCGCCGCGCAGCCGAATCTTTTCAAGATCGCGGAGGGTTACGCCACAAGTGTCATCCGTGGACGGGCGGATGATCACCGGGTCGTGCGATGCTGGAAGCCTCGCCGGCACGAGGAGGAAGTCACGTGGCTCAGCACGCAGCGGAGACCAACCCGGCTCGACTGGGCCCGGTCAAGCGGGAAGAGACGTGGCAGCGGCTCGGCAAGGAGACGTTCGACCTCGTCGTCATCGGCGGCGGCGTGGTCGGGGCGGGCACGGCGCTGGACGCCGCGACGCGCGGCCTGCGGGTCGCGCTCGTCGAGGCCCGCGACCTCGCGTCCGGGACGTCGAGCCGGTCGAGCAAGCTCTTCCACGGCGGCCTGCGGTACCTGGAGCAGCTCGAATTCGGCCTGGTCCGGGAGGCGCTGCGCGAGCGCGAGCTGATGCTGACGACCATCGCGCCCCACCTGGTGAAGCCGGTGAGCTTCCTGTACCCGCTGACGCACCGCGTCTGGGAACGGCCGTACACCGCGGCGGGCCTGCTGATGTACGACACGATGGGCGGCGCCCGCAGCGTCCCGGGGCAGAAGCACCTGACCCGCGCGGGCGCGCTGCGGATGGTGCCGGCGCTCAAGCGGTCGGCGCTGATCGGCGGGATCCGCTACTACGACGCGCAGTCCGACGACGCCCGCCACACGATGACGGTGGCGCGGACGGCGGCGCACTACGGCGCGGTCGTGCGGACGTCGACCCAGGTCGTCGGGTTCCTGCGCGAAGCCGACCGGGTGTCGGGCGTGCGCGTGCGCGACGTCGAGGACGGCCGCGAAACGGAGATTTCGGCGGCCGCGGTGATCAACTGCACCGGCGTCTGGACCGACGAGCTGCAGCGCCTGTCGGGCGGCCGCGGCCGGTTCCGGGTGCGCGCGAGCAAGGGCGTGCACATCGTCGTCGCGCGCGACCGGATCGTCTCGGAGTCGGGGATGATCCTGCGCACCGAGAAGTCGGTGCTGTTCGTCATCCCGTGGCGCAACCACTGGATCGTCGGGACGACGGACACCGACTGGGAGCTCGACCTGGCCCACCCGGCGGCGACGAAGCACGACATCGACTACATCCTCGAGCACGTCAACACGGTCCTCGCGACACCGCTGACCCACGACGACATCGAAGGCGTGTACGCCGGCCTTCGCCCGCTGCTGGCGGGGGAGAGCGAAGAGACGTCGAAGCTGTCACGCGAGCACGCGGTGGCGAGGGTGGCCCCGGGCCTGGTGGCGATCGCGGGCGGCAAGTACACGACGTACCGGGTGATGGCGGCGGACGCGGTCGACGCGGCGGCGGTGGACCTGCCGGGCCGGTCCCAGCCCTCGATCACGGACAAGGTCCCCCTCCTGGGTGCGGACGGTTACCACGCGCTGGTCAACCAGGCCGATCACCTGGCGGCGGAGCACGGCCTGCACCCCTACCGGGTGAGGCACCTCCTGGACCGTTACGGCTCACTGGTCCACGAGGTCCTGGCCACGGCGGAGGGCCGCCCGGAGCTGCTGAAGCCGATCGAGCACGCCCCGGACTACCTGGGCGTCGAAGTGGTGTACGCGGCTTCGCACGAAGGGGCGCTGCACCTGGAGGACGTCCTGGCCCGCCGGACGCGCATCTCGATCGAGTACGCGCACCGGGGAGTGGACTGCGCCGAGCAGGTCGCGGCGCTGGTGGGCGAGGTCCTGGGCTGGTCGCCCGAAACGGTGAAGCACGAGATCGAGGTCTACCGGGCCCGGGTGGAGGCGGAGCGCAAGTCCCAGTCCCAGCCGAGCGACGAGGCAGCGGACGCGTTGCGGTCGGCGGCTCCGGAGGCCCGCGCGGGCATCGTGGAGCCGGTGAGCTGAGGTCCTCCCGGGGGTGAACCCTCGGGAGACCCCGTCATCGCGGGATTTTCGCCGACGCGGTGGCGGTCAAGCTCAGCAGTTCGCGCAGCACCTGCGCGGCGATGTCGGCGAATGACCGCTGCTCGTCCTCGCGGATCCACTGGGTGAACGCGATCGCGAACACGGTGGAGCCCGACTCCGCGGCCAGGGTGGCGGCCACCTCGTCGACGCCCCGGCGGCGCAGGGCGCCGGCGACCGTGGTGGCGATGCTGGCGAGCTTGTGCCGCTCGCGTTCCTGCAGCGCCGGGTTCTGGTCGATGACCGATTGCCGGAGCCGGGAGTGGGCGCGGCGCTCGGCCGGGAAGGCGGACGTCGCGGTCTTCAGCGCGGAGGCGACGATCTCGATCGGGGACGCCTCCGGTGGCGCCGCGTCGACACCGGCGAGGAACGCTTCCGCCAGCAGCTGCTGCCCGTGGAAGAGGACCTCGCGCTTGTCGCTGAAGTGGCGGAAGAAGGTGCGCTCGGTCAGGCCGACGGACTCGGCGATCTCCGTGGCGGTCGTCTGCTCGAACCCGCGCGAGGCGAACAGCTCGAGAGCGGCTTTCTGAAGCCGCTCGGCAGCTCCCGGTTCCCAGCGCACCATGCGAGCGAGTGTAGTGATGACAGCGACTGACTTGAAGTGTACGTTGATGTCTGTGACTGACGTCAGTCACGGACATCAGCCGCTTCGCCCCATCGCGGAGCCGTCGGAGGAGATCACCCATGCACGTTTTCGTCACCGGAGCATCCGGCTGGATCGGCTCGGCCGTCGTCACCGACCTGCTCGGCGCCGGCCACGAAGTGACCGGGCTGGCCAGGTCCGAAGCGTCCGCCGCCGCGGTGGCGGCGAAGGGCGCCCACGTTCGCCGCGGTGACCTGGACGACCTGGACGGCATCCGCGCCGGCGCCAAGGACGCCGACGCCGTCATCCACCTCGCGAACAAGCACGACTTCGCCAACCCGGCCGTCTCGAACGCGGCCGAGCGCGCCGCCGTCCAGACCATCGGCGACACGCTCGCGGGCACCGGCCGCCCGTTCCTGCTCGCCTCCGGTGTCGCCACCCTCGCCCAGGGCCGGCCCGCCACCGAGGACGACGCCTCCCCGTTCCACGGCGCCGACTCGCCGCGCGGCGGGAGCGAAAACCTCGCGCTCGAGTTCGCCGACCGCGGGGTGCGCACCGTGAGCCTGCGCTTCGCGCCGAGCGTCCACGGCACCGGCGATCACGGGTTCATCGCCATCCTCGCCGCGATCGCCCGCGAGAAGGGCGTCTCCGGCTACCCCGGCGACGGCACCAACCGCTGGGCCGCCGTGCACCGCACCGACGCCGCCCGGATGGTCACCCTCGGCCTCGAGACGGCACCGGCGGGCACCCGCCTGCACGCCGTCGCCGAAGAAGGCGTGCCGACCCGCGAAATCGCGCAGGCGATCGGCCTCGCGTTCGACCTGCCGGTCGCCTCGATCCCCGCCGACGACGTCCCGGCCCACTTCGGCTGGATCGGCACCTTCTTCGCCATGGACCTCTCCGCAACCAGCACCGCGACGCAGAAGCTGCTCGGCTGGACGCCCGGCGGGCCGACTCTCGTCGACGACCTCGCCGCGGGGGCGTACTCGGTGTAGGCGCTGGTCGAGAGCCGTCCGCCGGTCAGGACGTCCGGTGCCACCGGATCAACCGCTCACCCGTCGGCGCTCGCTCGGGCTCCGGGCCGACCAGCGTGAACCCGCAGCGGTCCGCCACGATCGCCGAAGGCGCGTTGCTCTCCTCGTACCGGTAACTCACCTCGGTCAGCCCCAACCCGCCGAAGCCGAACCGCAGCGCCGCGTTCAACGCCGTTGTCGCGATTCCCTTGCCCCGCTCCGCCGGGTGGACCCAGATCGTCGCCTCCGCGTACGCCGCGTCCAGGTTCAGCTCGCGCAGCCCCACCTCGCCCAGCAGCCTCCCCGAGGTCGGCTCCGCGATCGCCCAGGAACAGCGCTCGTCGCCGGCCCACTGGGCCGCGCGCAGGGCCACGTACTCCGTGGCCTCGTCCAGCGTGCGCAGCCGGTAGTTCAGCACGTACTTGCGGTGCGTCGGATCGGCGAACGCCTCCATCAACAACGGGCGGTCGTCGATGTGGCGATCGGCGCGCAGCTGGCGCAGGTAGTACGTGCCCGCGTTGATCTCCACCGGTTCCACTCCACCCAGCCTAGCCAGGCCGGGAGCACACCGCCCCCGGCCTGGCGATCAAGGCGGGGTCACGGGGTGAAGCGCCAGATCACCGGCACTCCGCCCTCGTCGAGCGGGCCGTTCGACGCCCAGCCCGCGAACACTCCGTCGTCGGTGACGTGGCCTGCTGCGTAGCCCGTGTACGTGCCCGGCTGCTTCAGCTCGCCGGCCGGGGTCGTTCCGCGCCACGCCGTCGGCTTGCCGTGGAACGAACCCGGGATCGGGGCTTCGCCGACCGTCAGGCCGCGCGCGTTCAGGTCGCCCGCGTAGTCGCCGCCGGTCAGCGCGACCGGTGTCTCCGGCGTCGTCCAGCGGATCGCCTGCGACGCGTTTCCGTTCGACGCGAACCCGACCACGACGCCGTTGCGGATCGCCGAACCGTGCGGGTACGAGAAGCCGGCGATGTCGGCCAGCGGCCTGCTCACCCCGTCCTTCAAGACGATGTCACGGTCGAACCCGCTGAACAGGATCGCGCCGTCGTCGTCGATGTCGGTCACGGAGTCCGCGCCTGCCGGGTAGGCCAGGACCGTGGGGGCAGCCGCCCCAGCGGGCCAGACGGCCGGCACGTACGTCGCCGGGGTACCGGTGGGCAGGGTGCCCAGTGCGTCGCCGTGCCGGTTGACCGCGCAGATCCCGAAGTCGCCATAGCCCGGCGGGGGCGCCCACAGGTGGAAGCCGGTGGCGTCGAGGGTGAAGGTCCGGTTGACGTCGGTGTCGTAGTCGAGCGCCTCGCCGTAGATCCGCCCCGCTCTGTCCTCCCCGACGACCCTCGCCCACTCGAAGCCCGCCGGCGTCCCGCGCAGCACCGGCTTGCCGCCGCGCCAGCTCACCACCTGCAGCTTGTCGCCCACGATGAACGACCCCGCGTACTCGCCGTGGCCGTCCGAAGCGTTCAGAAAACCGCGCCCCGCCGGGTCGGCTCCAGCGGGCAACGGCAGCAGCGTCGCCTGCCAGCCCAGTCGGCCCGTCGCGGCCTGCGCCGGCCCCGCCGCCAAAGCCGCGACGGCGATCGCCACGGTGGCGAGCACCCCCGATCGCGCCCATATCCTGTTCATGATTCCTCCCTTTCCCCGACCTGCGTGAGCACCACGTCGGAACGCGGGAGCAGGTTGCCCGGCGAAAGGAGCAATCACGAACGGCGGCGGCGTGCCCCGGCGATCATCGCGACGACCAGCGGCAGCGCGACCGAAATGATCAGCAGCCTGCCGCGGGACAGGATCAGCACCGCGATCGCGAGGACGATCGCGATCGGCACCGCGCCCGCCGTCAGGAACCGCACCAGCGCGTTGTCCTCCGAGGACATCACCGGGACCCCCGGCGCGGAAACCCCGTTGAGCAACGCACTCGGGCGGGGCGACGGGAGGTCGTCGAACAGCGGGGCGAGCTCGCTGACCCGCTTCGCCGCGGTGACCTTCGCGGACCGGGACCCGTACTCGTCGATGTCGAGCCGGCCGGTGCGGACGTGCTCTTCGAGGACGTCCAGGGCGTCCTGGCGTTCCTCGTCGCTCAACCGCATGTCGCCCACGGCGGGATCAGCGGTCCAGCCCGCGCCGGTGGTCGCGATAGGAGTCGCGCAGCTCGCGCCGTCGCTCCCGGTCGCGCAGGTGCCGGTCGCGGCGGTCGTGGTTCGGGTTCCATTCGTGGCCCCACATGGACTTGCCGAAGACGGTGAGCCCGATCGGTACGAAGATGACCGGCCACAGGGCACCACTGACGGCGGCGATCAGCGCGATCGCGGCGATCCAGGTCAACGGCACGATCGCGGCGACGAACCGCTGCGGCGGCGACCAGTTGTCGGGTGTCCGCGGGCGGGCCGGCTCGGGTGCCGCGGCCGCGGGCCCGGGAGCGGCGACGGCCTGGGGAACGCCGTCGTACCTCGGGTGCGGGGCCGGCAAGTCCGCGAAGATCTCGCCGAGCTCGCCGCGCGTCTTGGCCGCGGTGATCCGGGCCGAGCGTTCGCCGTACTCGTCGATGTCGATCCGCCCCGCGCTCATGTGCTCCCCGAGCGCGGACAGCGCGGACTCACGGTTCTGGTCGCTGATCCGCAGCTGCGGAGACGGGACTTCGGTCACGTAGTCGATGGTAGGCCGCCCCGGGGGCGGCCCACCACGACATCCGTAACGAACCTCGCTACTTGATCTCGAGAAGCTGTGTGCCCTGCGTCACGGCGGCGCCGACCTCGACCGAAAGACCGGTGACGGTGCCCGCTTTGTGCGCGGTGACCGGGTTCTCCATCTTCATCGCCTCGAGGACGACGATCAGCTCACCGGCTTCGACCGTCTGGCCCTCTTCGACGGCCACCTTCACGATCGTGCCCTGCATCGGTGCCGTGACGGCGTCGCCGCTCACCGCGGCCTTGGTGCCGCCGGCGCGCTTGCGCGGCTTCGCCTTGACGGCGGTCCCGCCGCCACCGCCGCCTTCGAGCGCGAACCCGCCCGGCAGCGACACCTCGAGACGCCGCCCGCCGACCTCGACGACGACGTTCTGCCGCGGTTCCTCCTCGGCGGCTTCGACGTCCGGCGCCACGAACGGCTCGATCTTGTTGTCGAACTCCGTCTCGATCCAGCGCGTGTGCACGCTGAAGCCGTTCTCGTCGCCGATGAACGCCGGGTCGTCGACGATCACGCGGTCGAACGGCAGGACCGTCGCCATGCCTTCGACGACCATCTCCGCGAGCGCGCGGCGGCTGCGCTCGAGGGCGTTGTTCCGGTCGGACCCGGTGACGATCAGCTTGGCCAGCATCGAGTCGAACTGCCCGCCGATGACGCTGCCGGATTCGACGCCGGAGTCGACGCGCACGCCCGGGCCGCTGGGCGCGACGAACTTCGTCACCGTGCCCGGTGCGGGCAGGAAGCCGCGGCCGGCGTCCTCGCCGTTGATGCGGAACTCGATCGAGTGGCCGCGCGGCTCGGGGTCCTCGGTGATCCGCAGCTTCTCGCCGCGCGCGATCCGGAACATCTCGCGCACCAGGTCGAGGCCGGTCGTCTCCTCCGACACCGGGTGTTCGACCTGCAGCCGGGTGTTGACCTCGAGGAAGGAGATGGTGCCGTCGACGGCGACGAGGTACTCGACCGTGCCGGCGCCGTAGTAGCCGGCTTCCTTGCAGATCGCCTTCGCGGACTCGTGGATGCGCTTGCGCTGCTCGTCGCTCAGGAACGGCGCGGGCGCCTCTTCGACGAGCTTCTGGTGCCGGCGCTGCAGCGAGCAGTCGCGGGTGCCGACGACGATCGCGTTGCCGTGCATGTCGGCGAGCACCTGCGCCTCGACGTGCCGCGGCTTGTCCAGGTAGCGCTCGACGAAGCACTCGCCGCGGCCGAAGGCGGCGACCGCCTCGCGCGTGGCCGATTCGAACAGCTCGGGGATCTCTTCGCGGGTGCGCGCGACCTTCAGGCCGCGGCCGCCACCGCCGAACGCGGCCTTGATGGCCACCGGAAGGCCGTGCTCGTCGGCGAACGCGACGATCTCGGCGGCGTCCTTCGCCGGCTCTTTCGTGCCCGGCACCAGCGGCGCGCCCGCGCGCAGGGCGATGTGGCGGGCGGTGACCTTGTCGCCGAGGTCGCGGATGGCCTGCGGGCTCGGCCCGATCCAGGTCAGCCCGGCGTCGAGGACGGCCTGGGCGAAGTCCGCGTTCTCGGAGAGGAAGCCGTAGCCCGGGTGCACCGAGTCGGCGCCCGAGCGCTTGGCGGCGTCCAGGAGCTTGTCGAAGTTCAGGTAGCTCTCGGCGGCCGTCGTGCCGCCCAGCGCGAAGGCTTCGTCGGCCAGGCGGACGTGTGGCGCGTCGCGGTCCGGGTCGGCGTACACCGCGACACTGGCCAGGCCAGCGTCCTTCGCGGCTCTGATGACGCGTACCGCGATTTCACCACGGTTGGCGACCAGGATCTTGGTCACCGGACCGCCCGTGGATTCGCCGACCTGCTCGGCCACCCCGCACCTCCTGCGTCCGACAGCTGCATTGCTGACCGCCCACGCGGCATCAGGGAAGTCTACGGATATGACGTCGCGAGTCTCTTGAGTGAGAGGTGAACCACGCTCAGACGTGGTGGCGCAGCTCCTCGGGCAGCGGCGAATCGAGCACGATCACGTCGTACGGGTTCGCGGAGTGCACCTTCGGCAGGTGCTCGGTGTTCACCAGCACCCACGGCTGGTGCTCGCCGCAGCAGTCGATCAACCGGTCCAGTGCGGTGAAGGCGACCAGCGCGGTGCGGCCGTCCGGGGTGCGGCGCAGCTCGATCGACGCGCCTTCGGTCTCGGCACTGGCCGGGCCGGTCGGCAGGTAGAGAGCGGGAGGCAGGTTCGGGTTCGTCACCGGGACAACATAGACGGGCACCCTCCGCTACCTGTGACCCCGTCGGGCACCCACGCTTTGGGGGGTCCGTGGGGGCGGAGCCCCCCGGGCGGGGTACGGGGGTTGCACCCCCGGGGGATTCAGTCACATCGCGACGGGGCGCTTCCGACACATGGTCGCGAAGCGGCTTACGCTCTGTCTTATGCGGACTACGGCAGCGCGGACGCCCCGGTCGGCGCTGCTCACCGCGGTGCTGGCCGCGGTGGTGACCGTCGGCGCGATCGGCGCGGTGTTCCTGCTGCGGCCGCGGCCCGAGGCGGCCCCCGGACTGGCCGAACCCGCCGCCGTACCGGTGACGCCCGCGGTGACCTGCGGCGGCGGGCCGTGCCGCCAGCTCGCAGCGGTGACGGTCGGGGGCACACCGGTGGTGCTGCTGACCGACACGGCAGGCGGCTCGGCCCGCCTGCGCGTCGGGCCCGAGCCGGGCACGGTGTTCGAGCTGTCGGTCGCGCAGCTGGGCGTGCGGCTGGACCAGAACTCGCTGCGCTGCATCGACGGCCCGGCCCCGGCGTGCCTGGTCCGCGGCGACGTCGGGGACGACGGGACGGCCGCGTACGGCGAGCTGCTCGTCAGCAGCGGGGGAGTGTGGCGCGACCCGGGCAAGCCGTTCTACGCGGACGCCGGGACACTGTCGCTCTACGACGTCACGGCCGACGCCAGCCCCGACGTGATCGTGGTCCGCCACGACTGCCCGGACTCCGCTGCCGGCACCCCGAAGTGCACGGCGGCGCCGGTGCTGGGCGAGGTGTACGACCTGGCCGGCCGATCGGTCGGCTGCACGCGGCGGGTGACGTCGCCGTCGGACCTGCGCGGCTGGCCGGACATCCGCCTGACCCGCGCCGACCTCCGCACCTGCCCGTCCTGAACGCCGTGAAGGCCGCCTCGAACACTCGAGACGGCCTTCACACACGGGCGGGGTCAGGCGGGGGCGGGTTCCGTGTGCCGGGCCGCCGCGCCGTCGTCGGTGTGCAGGGGGGTGTCCGTCGGCGCGTTGAGGACCTCGTCGTCGAGGAGGCCTTCGCCGCGGGCCACGATCGTCGGCACCACGATCTGGCCGGCCACGTTCGTCGCCGTGCGCATCATGTCCATGATCGGGTTGACCGAGTAGATCAGCGCCAGGCCCAGCGCGACCTGCTTGGCGTCGAGGCCGATGAACGACGTCGTCAGGGTGAAGGCCGTCAGCCAGCCCGTGGTCCCGGCGGTCGCCAGTGCGCCGACCACGGCGACCACGACGATGCCGGCGTACTGCCAGAAGTTCAGCGACACCCCGGCCAGGTTGGCGACGAAGATCGCCGCGATCGCCGGGAAGACCGCCGCGCAGCCGTCCATCTTCGTCGCGCTGCCCAGCGGGGTCGCGAAAGCCGCGTACGCCGGCTGGACGCCGAGGTTCACCGCGGACTGGCGGGTCAGCGGCAGCGTCGCGGCCGAGGACTGTGAGGCGAACGCGAACTGGATCGCCGTGCCCGCCTTCGCGAAGAACTTCAGCGGGCTGACCTTCGCCACGAACTGCAGCAGGATCGGGTAGACGACGAACAGCACGAGCAGGCAGCCGACGTACACCGCGAGCGTCGTCGAGAACAGCGGGCGGAACAGCGCGTCGCCGTAGTTGGACACCGCCGCGCCGATCAGGCCGATGATGCCGATCGGGGCGAGCCGGACGATCCAGCCGAGGTAGCGCTGGATGATCTCGAACACGCTCGTCGTGAAGTCCACGAACGGCTTCGCCTTGTCACCGAGGCTGTAGGCCGCCGCGCCGATGACCAGCGCGAGGAACAGCACCTGCAGCGTCTCGCCGTCGGAGAACGCTTTCACGAAGTTCTGCGGCAGCAGTCCGTCGATGAACGCGCTCCACGAGCCCCAGTGGTCGACGCTCTTGGCGGCCTTGTCGGCGTTCTTCGCGAGCGCCGTGGCGCCGCCGAGCCCACCGGCGCCGGGGTTGAAGATCCGGCCGACCGCGATGCCGATCAGCGACGCGATGAACGACGTGATCGCGAACCACATGACCGTCTTGCCGCCGAGGCGCGCGGCGGTGCGGCCGCCGCCGAGCCCGCGGAGGCTGTTGATGCCGACCACGATCGCCGTGAAGACCAGCGGGATCACCGCGATCTGCAGCAGCGTGGTGAAGATGGTGCCGATCTGGTCGAGGAGATCGGTCAGCCAGCCGGCCTCGGTCTGCCGCGCGACGACGCCGAGGAGGGCGCCGACGACGAGCGAGCCGAGAACCGCGGCCGCGAACACCCGCGGCTTGGTGTATGTCCGTACGAAAGACACGGGGCGACTCCGGTGCTCGAAAGTTGCTGTCTGTCTTGCCTCGTGAAGAGAACGTTAGGCAACGGAGCACTCTTCCGGATCACCCGTTGGTGTGGCGCCTTTCTCAGGATGCGGGACGCCGCCAGAGATCCACGACACTCACGCCGACCTCGGCCAGCAGCCGGCGCGTCAGCGGCAGGCTGATGCCGATGACGCTCGTGTGGCCGCCGTCGAGTCCTTCGACGAACCAGCCGCCCAGGCCGTCGATGGTGAAGCCGCCGGCGACGTTGAGCGGCTCGCCGCTGGCGACGTAGGCGTCGATCTCCGCCGGGCTCGGCGTGCCGAACCGGACCGTGGTCGATTCCCAGCCCGCGGCCTCCTTCGCGCGCGTCCCGCCGTCGAGCCGGACGACCGCGTGCCCGGTGAGGAGTTCACCGGAAGTTCCCGCCATCGCGGCCCAGCGGCTGCGCGCGATGTCCGGCGAACCCGGCTTGCCGACCATCTGCCCGCCGATGTTCAGCATCGAGTCGCAGGCGACGACGACGGCGTCCGGGTGCGCCGCGGCGACCTGGTCGATGACCGCCTCGGCCTTGGCCGCGGCGAGGGCCGCGACCAGTTCCGACGGGGACGGATCGGTCAGGGAGGCGGCGACCGCGTCCTCGTCGACGCCGGAGACGAACACGGCGGGATCGAGGCCCCCGGAACGCAGGAGGGCGAGGCGGGCGGGGGACTGGGAGGCGAGGACGAACTGCACGACTGAAACTTACTTGACCAGGCGTCCGTGACCGAATTGTGACCGGCGTCACTCGAAAGGGGAGCTAGTTTGTTGTGGCTCGCAACTTATGGATCGACGGATCGTCACGGAGAGAACAATGCCGCTCCTCCGCACCACGAGATCATTGCGAACCACTGTCCTGGCCGGCCTGCTCCTGTCGGGCACGGCCCTCGTCCCGATGGCGTCCGCGACCGCGACCGCGACGCCGCTCTACAAGAACCCGCACGCCCGGGTGGCCGACCGCGTCACGGACCTGATGGCCCGGATGACCCTGGACGACAAGGTCGGGCAGATGACCGAGGGCGAGCGCGGAGCCGCGACGCCCGCCCAGTCCGCCGCCGCCCGGCTCGGCTCCATCCTCTCCGGCGGCGGTTCGACACCGACACCGAACACCCCGCAGGCCTGGGCGGACATGATCGACGCCTATCAACGGGCGGCGACGTCGACCGGTCTCGGCATCCCGATCATCTACGGCGCCGACACCGTGCACGGCCACAACAACGTCTACGGCGCCACGGTCTTCCCGCACAACATCGGCCTGGGGGCCGCGAACGACCCGCAGCTGGTCGAGAAGATCGGCGCGATCACCGCGGACGAGTCCGCCGCCACCGGCGTCAAGTGGGGCTTCGCGCCCTGCCTGTGCGTCGCCCGCGACGACCGCTGGGGCCGCACGTACGAGTCCTTCGGCGAGGTCCCCCGCAACGCCGTCGAGAATTCCGTGGTCATCGAAGGCCTGCAGGGCCGCTCGCTCGGCGACCCGACGTCGATCATGGCCACGGCCAAGCACTTCATCGGCGACGGCGGCACCACCGGTGGCGTCGACCAGGGCAACACCCAGATCAGCCTGGACGAGCTGCGGCGCGTCCACCTGCCGCCGTTCCAGGCCGCGGTGAACCACGGCGTCGGCTCGGTGATGATCAGCTTCAACAGCTGGAACGGCGTCAAGGACCACGGCAACAAGTTCCTCATCACCGACCTGCTCAAGGGTGAGCTGCGGTTCTCCGGGTACGTGATCTCCGACTGGAACGGCATCGACCAGATCGACGGCCAGGAGGGGTTCACCCCCTCCGAGGTCAAGCAGGCCGTCAACGCCGGGATCGACATGATCATGGTCCCCAACGACTACCTGAAGTTCGTCAGCACGCTCAAGGCCGAAGTCCTCAACGGGCACATCCCGATGGCGCGCATCGACGACGCCAACCGGCGGATCCTCACGAAGAAGTTCGAACTGGGCCTGTTCGAGCACCCGTACACCGACCGCTCGCTGCAGAAGGACTTCGGCAGCGCGGCACACCACGCCGTGGCGCGGCAGGCGGTGCGCGAGTCGCAGGTGCTGCTGAAGAACGACGGCGTGCTGCCGCTGGCCAAGACGAACAACAAGATCTTCGTGGCCGGGAAGAACGCGAACGACATGGGCAACCAGGCGGGCGGCTGGACGCTGACCTGGCAGGGCCAGAGCGGCGAGCGGGTCATCCCCGGCACGACGGTTCTCGACGGCATCAAGGCCGGTGCCGGGAAGGGCACGGTGGTGACCTATGACCGTGCGGGTGGTGGAATCGACTCGAGCTACCGGGTCGCGGTCGCCGTGGTGGGCGAAACGCCGTATGCCGAAGGGCGGGGAGACCGGCCGGACGGTCTCGGCCTCGACGCCGAAGACCTCGCCCTCATCGGCAAGCTGAAGGCCTCGGGCGTGCCCCTGGTCGTGGTGACCGTCTCCGGGCGGCCGCTGGACATCTCGGCGCAGCTGCCGTCGATCAAGGGACTGGTGGCGGCCTGGCTGCCGGGCTCGGAAGGCGCCGGCGTCGCGGACGTGCTCTACGGCGACTACAACCCGACCGGGAAGCTGAGCTTCACCTGGCCGAAGAGCTCTTCCCAGGAACCCATCAACGCCGGTGACGGCAAGCAGGGCCTGTTCCCGTACGGGTACGGCCTGTCCTACCGCCGCCACCACCGCTAGGCCACCGCTCCCGCGGTCCGTGCAGGCCCCCGATCCGGTCCCGACACCCGGATCCGGGGGCCTGCGCGGTTTCAGGCCGCGGCGGCCTCGGGCGCCGGCGCCGGGGATGTCCAGCGCGGCTTGACCCGCTGCATCACCGCCGCCGAGACGACCCCGAGCAGGAGCACGCCCATCGGCAGCAGCATCGTCACCCGGGCCGCGTCGGTCAGTCCACTGTGGACAGCTTCGGTCGCCAGCTTCCCGGCCTGCGCGGCGATCTCGGCGGGCAGCCCCGGCATCGGGGACGGCCCGCCGGCTGAGCCGAACTCCCCGGTGCTCGCCGCCGCGTGCGCGATCCCCTCGGCGAACGGCGCCCGGTACTGCTCAGGCAGCTGCGAAGCCGCCTTCGTGGCCTCGTCCGCGATGGACGCGCTGATCCGCGCCTGCAGCAGCACGCCGATCGCCGCGCTGCCGAGCACGCCACCCACCTGGCGCGCGGTGTTGAAGATGCCGGACGCGGTCCCGGCGAGCCGCGGCTCGACCGAGCCCATCGTCAGGTTGCTCATCGGCGAGAAGATGCAGCCGATGCCGAGCCCGCACACCAGCAGCGCCGGGACGAACGTCCACGGGTTGCTGTCCGGCGTCGCCTGCAGCGCGATGATCCCGAGCCCGGCCGCGAGCGCCGCCAGGCCGAACATCACCAGGTACTTGCCGTTGACCTTGTCCGACGCACGCCCGACGAACGGCGCGATGATCCCGGAGAGCAGCGACATCGGGGCGGTGAGCAGCCCGCCCATGGTCGGGCTCAGCCCGAGCACCGACTGGATGTAGATGACCAGCGGCAGGAACATGCCGGTCATCGCGAAGCCGACGGTGGCCGCGGTGAGCGTCCCGGCCGAGAAGTTCCGGTTCGAGAACACCTGAAGCGGCAGCAGCGGCTCCCGTTTGTTGAAGCGCTGCCACACCACGAACGCGATCAGCAGCACCACGCCGGCGCCGATGATCTCGAAGACGGTGATCCCGCCGAAGACCGTGCCCCAGTCGTACTGCTGGCCGTTCTGGACACCGAACACGATGCAGAGCAGCGCGGCACTCGAGAGCACGATGCCCAGCAGGTCGAACGAGTGCGAGTGCTTCGGCTGCCAGTCCGGCACCAGGAGGAGGGTGAGCACGACGGCGATCACGCCGATCGGCACGTTGACGAAGAAGATCCACTCCCAGCCGAAGTGGTCGACCAGCACGCCGCCGAGCAGCGGGCCCGCGATCGTCGCCAGCCCGGCGACGCCGCCCCACATGCCCATCGCCGGGCCGCGCTTGGCCGGCGGGAACAGGTGCGTGATGAACGCCAGCGTCTGCGGCGTCATCAGCGCGGCGCCCAGCCCCTGCACGGCTCGCGCGGCGATGAGCATCTCGACGTTGCCGGACAGGCCGCACCACAGCGACGCGCCGGTGAACACGAGGAGCCCGGCGAGGAACACGCGCTTCGGGCCGAAGCGGTCACCGAGCCGGCTGGTGAACAGCATCGGCACGGCGTAGGTGAGCAGGTAGACGCTGATCACCCAGACGATCGAGTTCAGCCCGGCGCCCAGCTCGCGCAGCATGGTCGGGATCGCGATCGACACGATCGTCGTGTCGAGCAGGATCATGAAGAAGCCGAGGCACAGCGCGCCCAGCGCGGCCCACGGATTAGCTTGTCTTGCGTTCATCGTCGTCTTCCTGGGTGATGAGCGTGAGCTTGGGTGGTTGGTTGTCCTGGAACGGGATCCGCCCGGACCGCAGGTCGTCGGCGAGGCGTTCGGTCCACTCCAGTTCGAACAGCCGGTGGTCGCAGCTGTAGCGCCAGTCGAGCCAGTAGATCTCCGGCGTCTTTTCCTCGGCGAGGTGCTGCAGCACGGCCCGGTCCGAGGCCACTGCGGCACGCAGCCGCATGAGCCGGGTTTCGAGCTCGTTCAGGGTCGCCTCGCGGCCCAGTTCGTCGATCACGGCGAGCCCGGACAGGTAGGCGGGGAACTCCGTGGCGACGTCCCCCAGGAGTTCGCGGCCGCGCCGGTTGAACTCGTCGAGCCCGGTCTGCGTCATGCCGTAGACGGTCCGTTCGGGCCGCCTGCCGTCGCGCTGGGTGTCGACGACCTCGATGAAACCGCTGCGGTGCAGGCGTTCCACGGTGTGGTAGAGCGAGCCCGCCTTCACGTTGACCCGCGTGTCGACGTACCGCTCGCGCATGAGAGCGGCCATCTCGTACGGGTGCATGGGCCTCTCGTGGAGCAGCTCCAGCACGGCGATGCCGAGTGGTGTCAGCTTGGCCGAGGCCATGATCCCTCCAAGTCGTTTATTCCACGTGGACTATACGGCTGGGAATAGCGTCGGGTCCACGGCCATTTCTGTGACTGTGCGTACACAGCATGGAGGCCCCCATGATCTCGTCATGGGGGCCTCCGCGGCGTCTCTCAGAAGGGCCAGTCGGCCTTCTTGCCTCGCTCGAGCAGCGGGATCATCCGGAACGCCTGGTCGGTCAGGCCGCCGAACGTGTGCCGGTGCCCGCTGCCGGACGGTGCGTGGCCGGCCCGGTAGCCCGCCAGGTTCCAGGTGTACAGCGGAACGTGGCCGGGAACTGCCTGCCCGACGTCGCCGTACGCGGCCTGCTCGTCGGTGAGGATCACGACGCGGTCGTGCTTCGCGAAGTGCTTCTTCACCGCGCCCGCCGTGTCGGTGCCGCCGCCGATGAAGAAGCCGTCGGACTTCCACCGCTCGACGTCGCTCAGCAGCGACCCGCCCCGGCGCAGCTTGAACACCTTGGTGCCCTGCTTGCGGTCCCAGTAGCCGTCCGAGAACGACACGACGTCGGCCTTCGCGCAGCGCCGGCCGAGCGCGAGGCCGAACACCGCGGCCGCGTCCCAGCGCATCAGGCTGCCGTCCTTGCTGAAGCGGTCGTTCATCGACGCCGACGTGTCGACGAGGATCAGCGTCCGGCCACTCAGCACGGGCACGTTGGCCAGCGCGTGCGCGATCGCCCGCTCCAGCGCCCACGCCCACCGCAGCGACGGCGCCGCGCGGTGGGCCGCGAGGAACCGCATCGGCAGCTGCCGCGACTTCGCGACCTGGGCCGGATCGGCGAGCCGCTCGGCGACCCGCTCCGCGACCGCGTCCGAGACGCCGGCCTCGTCGAAGTTGCGGAGGTTCCGCAGGAGAGCCATGTAGCCCATCGACGGGATCAGCGCCTCCCAGACGCGCGCGTCCAGCGGACCCTGCAGCCACCCGGCGACGGACTCCCACGTCATGCCCGCGGCGCGGAGCACGTCCGCGGCGTCGGGTCGACTGAACAGCTCACGACGGCGGCCGACGTCCCAGGACGACAGCTCGGCGCGGGCGCGCAGGGCCGTGAGGGAGTCCGGGATCGCGTTGCCGCGGTTGTGCCGCTCGTCGAGGATGTGCCGGAACAGCTCACCCCCGCCTTCCGGGTGGGTCAGCTCGAGGACGTCGGCGAACCGGAACGCTCGCGCGGCGGAGTCCCACTTGGCGAAGGACCGCTCGTCGTAGAGCTTCGCTGCCGCGTCGGCAACACCGCGCTTGACGGGCTTCGGCACGGCCCGGCCGTGCACGGCGGTCCAGTAGGCGAGCAGTTCACCGGGCTCGTCGGCCCGCTGCAGCACACCGGCGACGACCTGGCGGCTCAGGCCGTCGAGGCCGGCGTCCCGCCGTGCCTTGGCGAACTCGGCGGCACCGACGAGCGACGCCGTGCGCAGGTGCGCGCCGGAGCGCAGCCAGCGCAGGAACCGCGCGGTCCACCCCGGATCGTCCAGTGTGGACTGACGGACGAGCTCGGCGTAGCGCGTGTCGCGCGTGTCCGCGGACTCGTAGAAGGTGTGCTCGCCGACCATGTTGGTGACGGCGAGCAGGAAGAGCTCGGACTTGGTGTCGCGTGCGTAGCCGGCGCCACCCTCGTGCGTGACGGTGGACGGCGTGGCCTCACCGCGGACCGGAGAGGTCGCGGCGGGTGCTCGTGCGGTGTTGAACTTGCTCATTTCTCCCCCTGTTTCGTGGAGGGAGCCACGGCCACAGCGATGCCCGAGATCGAAGTCGGTGAAGGTACATAGCTGCTCTAGGCCACTGAGCTACCGGACCGCGAGTGGTCCGGGAGGGATTCGAACCCCCGACCTGCCCGTTAGAAGCGGAAGTAACCCTCGCCTGCGCACCGGGCATCGGTGTGGCCGTGGCTCCCGAGATCTGGTTCGCCTGGCTGGCGACGCACCGGGAGTGCGTGTGAAGTTGGGTGCCCGAGGTCTCGGCTGGAGAAGGTGTGCTGACCGGTCACCGTGAGGTGGCCGGGTTTGGATTCGAACCAATGATCACCGAAGTAACCTTCTCCGTCGCACCGGGCGGAACCCAAGGTAGCAAGCGATCGCCGGCGGCTCGACTCATTTTCCGGCCGGGCTGCGTGCGGTCTCGCCGCAGAGAAAGTCAACTAGTTCGTATCAAGAACTACTTATGCTATGTTCGTAGTACGAACTAACTGGGAGGAACCATGACGCACTTCGGCATCGGCGTGTCCACCGCGGTCACCGCGGTCACCGACACCCTGAAGCTGGCCGTCCAGGCCGACCGTGGCGGGCTCGACCTCATCACCGTGTCCGATCACCCCTACTACGCCGACCGGCTCGATGCGTACGCCGAAATCGGTGTCCTGCTGGGAAAGACCGAACGGGTCTCCGGGCTGGTCAGCGTCACCAACCTGCCGACGCGGCCCGCGGCGATGCTCGCCCGCACCGTCACCTCCTTGTCCGCGCTGACCGGGGGCCGGATCGTGCTCGGCATGGGCGTCGGCGGGTTGTGGGACGACATCGCGCGGCTCGGCTTCACCAAGCTGACGCCGGGGCAGGCCGTTCGCGCTTTCGAGGAAGGCATCCGGCTCGTGAAACTGCTCGGCGGGGGCGGTGAGCCGGTCACCTTCGACGGCGAGTTCTACCAGGTCACGAACCTGGAACCGGCCGCGGGAGCGATGCCGCCGGTGTGGACCGGCTCGGTCGGGCCGAAGTCGCTCGCCGTCACCGGGCGCGTGGCCGACGGGTGGATGCCCGGGCGCGCCGCCGACTGGCTCAGTGAGCGCTACCGCACTTCGCGCCCGCTGATCGACGAGGCCGCGGTGGACGCCGGGCGCGACCCCGGTGACATCGCCACCGTCTACAACTTCCCCGGGCGCATCACCGCGGAGCCGCTCGCGAAGACCCGCGCCGAGGACGGAAGCTGGATCGGCGGCTCGCCCGCGCAGTGGATCGAGGAGCTGACCGGTGCGGTGCTGGAGCACGGCGCGGCCGGATTCGTGCTCTTCGGGGCCGACCGCACCACACCCGACGAGGTCGCCGCCGCGCGCTGGGCCGAGGAGATCGTGCCCGCCGTGCGCGAGGCCGTCGCGAAGTAGGCTGACCGGATGGGGAAGAGCGGGGCGGACATCGGTGTGGTGGCCGGGCTGGTGCGGGCGTCGTTCCTGGTGAACGCCGTCTACGCCGAGTCCGCCCGCGAGTACGGGCTGACCGTGCAGCAGGGACAGCTGCTGTGTGTGCTGATGGCCCGGCCGTACGGCATGGGCGACCTGGGCGCCACGCTCGGCCTCGAAAAATCCAGCCTCACCGGCCTGGTCGACCGCGCGGTCCGGCGCGGGCTCGTCCGCCGTGAACCCGACCCGGACGACCGCCGGGCCGTCCAGGTCGTCCTGACCGGGGACGGCCACGAGCTGGCCGAGGACTTCTACGCGGTGACGTGCCGCCGCGTCGACGAGCTGGCCGCGGGCCTGAGCACGCCGGACCGCGACCGGCTCGCGGCGCTGCTGGGCGCGATCGTCCGGGAAAACGAAGCCCCGACGGTCTTCCTCGACGCCCTTCAGCCCTGAAGCAGACCCGAAGCGCGCCAAGCACCTTCGCCGGGGTGAAGCGGCCTACGCAGCGAAGCAGCGTGGTCGCCCCACCACGACGTACGCGGCTTCGGCTTCTCCGGCGCCTTCGCGACCGACGCCGCGGCGACGACCGCCGTCAGCGCCGCCAGCTCGGCGTCGCTCGGGTTTCCTCGGACCACCCGCAGCAGCGGCTTTTCCTCGCTCACAGCGGGATGTTCCCGTGCTTCTTGGGCGGCAGCGACTCACGCTTGTTCCGCAGCAGCGAAAGCGCGCGAGCCACGTGCCCGCGGGTGTGCGCCGGCGCGATCACCGAGTCGACGTACCCCCGCTCGGCCGCCGCGTACGGGTTCAGCAGCGTGTCCTCGTACTCCTGGATCAGCTCCGCGCGGAGCTGATCCACGTCGCGGCCCTCGTTGGCCGCGTTGGCCAGGGTCTTGCGGTGGACGATGTTCGCCGCGCCCTGGGCGCCCATCACCGCGACCTGCGCGGTCGGCCACGCCAGGTTGATGTCCGCGCCGAGGTGCTTCGACCCCATGACGTCGTACGCGCCGCCGTAGGCCTTGCGCGTGATGATCGTGACCAGCGGGACGGTGGCCTCCGCGTAGGCGTAGATCAGCTTCGCGCCGCGGCGGATGATGCCGTTCCACTCCTGCTCGGTGCCGGGGAGGAAGCCCGGGACGTCGACGAAGGTGAGCACCGGGATGTTGAACGCGTCGCAGGTGCGCACGAACCGCGCGGCCTTCTCGGACGCGTCGATGTCGAGGCAGCCGGCGAACTGCGTCGGCTGGTTGGCCACCACGCCGACGCTCTGGCCGTCGACGCGGCCGAAGCCGACGATGATGTTCGGTGCGAACAGCTCGTGGACCTCGAGGAAGTCGCCGTCGTCGACCACGCGGTTGATGACCTCGTGCATGTCGTACGGGGTGTTCGGCGAGTCCGGGATGATCGTGTCGAGTTCGCGGTCCGAGTCGGTGACGTCGTCGAAGAAGCCCGGCGGGCTGTCGGACGGCTCGAACACCGGCGCGTCGGACAGGTTGTTCTGCGGCAGGTAGGAGAGCAGTTCCTTGACGTAGGCGATCGCGTCTTCGTCGTCGTTGCCGAGGTAGTGCGCGACGCCGGACTTCGTGTTGTGGGTGCGGCCGCCGCCGAGCTCCTCGAAGGTGACGTCCTCGCCGGTGACCGTCTTGACGACGTCCGGGCCGGTGATGAACATCTGCGAGGTCTGGTCGACCATCACGACGAAGTCGGTCAGCGCGGGGGAGTAGACGTGCCCGCCCGCGTTCGCGCCCATGATCAGCGAGATCTGCGGGATCACGCCGGAGGCCTGCACGTTGCGGCGGAAGATCTCGCCGTAGAGGCCGAGCGAGACGACGCCCTCCTGAATGCGCGCGCCGCCGCCCTCGTTGATGCCGATGATCGGGCGGCCGGTCTTGATCGCCAGGTCCATCACCTTGACGATCTTCTCGCCGTAGACCTCACCGAGGCTGCCGCCGAAGACGGTGACGTCCTGGCTGAACACGCACACCGGGCGGCCGTCGACGGTGCCGTAGCCGGTGACGACGCCGTCGCCGTAGGGGCGGTTCTTCTCCTGCCCGAAGTTGGTCGAGCGGTGCCGGGCCAGCTCGTCGAGCTCCACGAACGAGTTCTCGTCGAGCAGCAGCTCGATCCGCTCGCGCGCGGTCTTCTTGCCCTTGGCGTGCTGCTTCTCCACCGCACGGGCCGAGCCGGCGTGCACCGCCTCGTCATACCGGCGATAGAGGTCGGCCAGCTTGCCGGCCGTGGTGTGGATGTCCGGTTCATCCTCGGGCGGCGTCCCGAGCGGCTCCGTCGCACTGCTCATGCCACGGGAGCTTAACTACTTGTCGGTCACTTGGCGTGTGGCGTAGGCAACGTCCATGGAGATCCGGACCCTCGCCGCCGCCGACCTGCCCGCCTGCTCCGACCTGGCCGAGTCCCGTTCGTGGCCGCGGGAACCACCGAAGTGGCAGCTGCTGCACGCGGTCGGCCGGGTGTTCGGCATCGACGCACCGGACGGCGACGGCCTGGCGGCGGCCGCCGTCCTGGTGCCGTTCGGCCCGGTGGCGTCGATCTCGATGGTCCTGGTCGCGGCCCGGTACGAGCGGCGGGGCCTGGGCCGGGCGATCACGGCGCACGTGATCTCGGCGGCGGGCGACCGGGTGGTCTGGCTCCACGCCTCGAAGTTCGGGCGGCCGTTGTACGAGTCGATGGGATTCGTCGCCGACGGCGGCTGCCAGGGCCACACCGGAACGTTCGCCGACGACGGCGGGCCGGGTGCTTCGCCCGGTTCGCTGTCCGACGTCTTCGTGCTGGATCTCGCGGCCCAGGGCGTCGACCGGCGGCCGCTGCTGGAACGGCTGGGGGCGCCCTACGTGGTCGACGGCGGCTTCGCGTTCGGGACGGACATCGGCCACGTGACGGTGATCGGCCCGGTCGTCGCGGCGACCGAGGAGCAGGCGCGGCGGCTGATCCGCGGGGTGGCGCGATCGGTGCCGGGCGAGGTGAGGGTGGATCCGGACTTCCGGTTCCCCGGCCTGGCGACGTGGATCCGCGAACGCGGGCTGGTCCCGGGCGCACCGGCACCGCGGCTGGTCCTGGCCGGCCGTCCGCTGCCCGGTGATCCCACGATGCGGTTCGCTCCGTTCACCCGGGCCGTGGGCTGAGGGGCTCGCCGGTCACCGCGTCCAGGTACGTCACGCGCAGGTAGGTGATCTTCGAGGCCGGGATGACCACCCGCCGCCAGTCCTCGCCGATGACCTTCGTTCCCGCGTCGTTCTCGCAGGTCAGGGCCTCGCCCTCGAGGACCAGCTCGCGCTCGGCGAGCGAACCTGACGGTGTGTACGAGCGGACGTACCCGTAGAACGACGTGCCGTTCTCCAGCTGCGCGTGCGCCCACGCGCGGCTTCCTTCGGGCCGGTCGGCGCGCAACGCCTGGGCCCACGCCGAGCGTTGCTGGACCGTGGCCGCTTCGCCGCGTCGGCGGGCGAAGAACGCTTCGAACCCCGTCGCGAGCGCGCACGCCACCGCCAGCTCGACGGCGACGCTGACGACGATCAGTGTCAGGTGTTCGCGCGCGTAGGCCTCGCCGCGGGTCAGCCAGTCCGCCGGGCTGACGAACAACCGGGCGCCGGTCGCCTGCACCGCCGTCATGAGCAGTACGGAGACCAGCGTGAAGACGAGACTGCCCAGGGCGACGCGGGAGGCTTCGCGGAACGCCGTCTCCTGGTGGCGGCCGCGGCGGCGTTCGCGGCGCAGCTCGAACACGATGCCCGGCGCGACGAGCGCCAGGAAGCCGGCGAGCGCGCCCAGGGTCTGGGGGATCACGACGGCTCAGCCGGTCGGGCCGCCGCGGCGGGGCGGGGGTCCGTCCTCCGAGTCGAGTTCGCGCATCGGCTGGTACGGGCCGTGGCCGGGCACCCCGCCCTGGTTGCCCCAATCGGGACGCGACTCCGGCTCCCAGTCCTCGTCCGGCGGCACGAGCGGCGGCGGGAGGAGCTCGTCCTCGCCCGGCTCGCGACGTTCGGTGCTCATCGGAATCCCCCTCGTGATCGGCCGCTCCCACCCTACTCAGGACGCCGTCGGCCGGACCAGCCCGGATTCGTACGCGGCGATCACCAGCTGCGCCCGGTCGCGGGCCGCGAGCTTGTGCAGGAGCCGGCCGATGTGGGTCTTCACCGTCGCGATGCCCAGGTGCAGGCGCACCGCGATCTCGTCGTTGGACAGCCCCCGCGCGATCAGCGACAGCACCTCCTGCTCGCGCGCCGTCACCCCGTCCAGCCGGGTCACCGGGCCCGACGGCAGCCGGGCGAATTCCGCCACCAGGCGCCGCGTCACCGACGGCGCCAGCAGCGCGTCGCCGGACGCCACGACCTCGATCGCCGCCAGGAGGTCCGCCGGGCGGGTGTCCTTCAGGAGGAATCCGCTCGCGCCCGCCCGCAGCGCCGAGTAGACGTACTCGTCGAGGTCGAACGTCGTCAGCATCAGCACCCGGACGTCGGTTTCCGCGCAGATCCGGCGGGTCGCCTCGATGCCGTCCATCTCCGGCATCCGGACGTCCATGAGCACGACGTCCGGCCGCTCGACGCGGGTCAGGGCCACCGCTTCGGCGCCGTCGGACGCCTCGCCGACGACTTCGAGGCCCGGTGCGCTGTCGACCAGCACCCGGAAGCTCCCGCGCAGCAGCGCCTGGTCGTCGGCGATCAGGACGCGGGTCATCGGGCCGCCACCGTTTCTTCGTAGGGCAGCCGCGCGAAGACGCGGAAGCCGGTTTCGCCGGGCGCCGCGGAGAATTCCCCCGCGTAGACCGCGACGCGCTCACGCATCCCGATCAGCCCGTGGCCGGGAACGGCCTCGCCGCCGCGGCCGTCGTCGAGCACCTCGATCGTCACCTCGCCGTCGCCGCCGGTGACGTGCACCCGGCAGGTCGCCGCGCCCGCGTGCTTGACCACGTTGGTCAGTGCCTCCTGCACGATCCGGTACACCGACTGGCCGACCCCGCCCGGCAGTTCGGTGAGGCCGTCGACGACCAGGTCGACGGCGGGACCCGCCTGTTGCGCGCGTTCGGCGAGCGCCCGCAGGTCGTCGAGCGACGGTGCGGGCGCCAGCGCCGGGACGCCGGTGCCGTCGCGCAAGACGCCGAGCATGCGCCGCAGCTCGGCCAGGGTCTCGCGGCTGGTGTCTTCGATGACGCGCAGCGCGTCGCGGGCCTGGTCGGGCTGTTCGAGGGCGACGTGGTTGCCGACCGCCGCCTTCACCGCGATCAGGCTCATGCTGTGCGCGACGACGTCGTGCATCTCCCGGGCGATCCGCAGCCGTTCCGCCGAAACCGCTTGCTGAGCATGGGTTTCCCGCTCGATCGCGGCGTGCTCGCGCCGGCCGTGGACGGCGATGCCGAGCGCGAACCCGACGATCAGCGCCGACGCGCCGAAGTTCACCGTCGTCGCCGTGCTCGGGTTCGGCACCGCGATGCTGATCACGCCGACGCCGACCAGCCCGGCCGCGAAACCGACCCGGGTCGCTCGGCTGCCGTGGGCCACCACGAAGGTGTACAGCGCGCAGCCCGCCGCCACGACGGCGATCGCCAGCACGGGCCCGCCGATCGGCACCGCCGCCGCGGTCATCACCAGCGACAGGATGTAGGCGGGCCGCGGCCACCAGCGCCGCAGCACGATCGGCACGACGCTCCCCACGAGGATGGTCCAGCCGAGCCAGGCGGGCAGCCACGGCGGCAGCGTCCACGCCCCGGCGGCGAGGTTGCCGCCGGCCCCCAGGGTCAGCACCAGGACGGCCAGCACGTCCAGAACGACGCGAATGCGCATGAACCGACCGTAATGCGGACCTTCCGCCCCGCGCGTCAACCTGGGGTCGGATGCTCCGCGTAATGCTTCTTCACGGCTTCGACGCGCTCGGGCGGCCAGTCCGCCAAGGTGACGTCGTGGGTGGCGGCGAACAGCTTGTCCAGCTGCTCGTGGCGCCGGGCCAGCTGCGCCGGGACGTCGTCGCCGGCCGGTTCGGTGAACTCGACGCGGGTGCCTTCGAGCGGGTCGTGGACCAGCTGCCAGCCGGGTTCTTCCGGGAGCAGCGGCCGGAGCTCCGCCAGGGGTTTCCAGCCGAGGTCACGGCGGAAGCGGATCGTGCCGTCCGCGAGGACTTCGCCGTCGTCGAGCCCGAATTCCTCCACATAGGACGCCATCCGCTCGTGCCACTGCTGCGGCTGCGCGAAGTCCTGCCCGGCCAGGCGCGCGGCGAGCGCGTCGAGGCAGACGTCCCAGCCCGCGGCGGTGCGGCCGCCGGCGAGCTTCGCGATCGCCGGGTCGCCGCGGCCGAAGGTGTGGGTGAACTCCAGGAGGCTGCCGTCGCCGTCGGGGGAGATCAGCCAGCGCAGCGTGTCGTCGTTCCAGACGAAGGTGAACTCGCGCGGCGCGTCGGCGGTGACGACCCGCCCGGTCGTCGTGTCGTCCGCGCCGGGGAAGGTGAACCGGATCTCGCCGCCGGCCCGCAGCTCGACGGCCACCTTCGCGGGGAACCAGTGCTCGAGCTCCGCCGGGTCGGTGACGGCGTGCCAGACCTTCTCGGGTGCGTGCTTCAGCCGGCGCTCCAGCCGGAGCACCGGACGCTCGCCGTCGGTCTGCAGCTTCGCTCGTCCGGACACGCGTCCTCCTGTGGGTTGCCTGTCCCCGTATATAACCACTGAGGAATATTAGGGTCAAGCGCCGCGGACGGCGGAGACGGCGGCGGCGAGTTCCGGGTCGCTCGCGGCCTTGTCGAGCGCGGTCCGCAGCACTGCGCAGTACGTCGGTTCGGTTTCGCTGTAGCGCTTGCGGCCGGCGTCGGTGATCACCGAGTAGACGCCGCGGCGGTCGTCTTCGCACAGGTCGCGGATGGTCAGGCCGGCGTCTTCGAGGCGGGCGCACATCCGGCTGACCGAGCTCTGGTTGAGGCCGATCGCGTCGGCGAGCTCCTGCATCCGCAGGCCGCCACGGGGGCCCGCGACGAGTTTGCCGAGCGCGCGGTACTCGGACAGGCCGAGCCCGTGGCGCCGCTGGAGCGCTTTGGCGAGTTCCTGCTCGATCCGGGCGTGCAGCACGAGTACGCGGCCCCATGCCTGTTCGTCGACGGTCATCTTCCGGCCTCCTCTTGACGCCAGGATAGTCCAGGGACAGTATTTATATGTACATGCAAGTACATCGAGAGGGTGGACATGAGCGACCGCAGCTTTCTGTTCCTGGTGGGCGCCGCGCGGGCCGGGGGCAACACCGAAATGCTGGCCCGGCTGGCGGCCAGGGAGCTGCCCAAGGACGTCGAACAGCGGTGGATCCGGCTGCCGGAGGTGCCGCTGCCGCCGTTCGAGGACCGCCGCCACGGCGCCGGTTCGCACCCGGAGCCCGGCGAGAACGAACAGCTGCTGATGGACGCGACGTTCGCCGCGACGGACATCGTGATCGCGTCACCGGTGTACTGGTACTCGGTGGCGGCGAGCGTGAAGCTCTACCTCGACTACTGGTCGGGCTGGATGCGGCTGCCGGTGGAGTTCAAGCCGCGGATGCGCGGCAAGACGCTGTGGGGCGTGAGCGTGCTGAGCGAGACGGCGCGCGAGGCCCGGCCGCTGATCGGCACGCTGGAACTGTGCGCGGAGTACCTGGGCATGAACTGGGGCGGGGTCCTGCTCGGCAACGGCAGCCGCCCCGGCGACGTGCTCCTGGACCCCGGCGCGACGGCGGGCGCGCGGACGTTCTTCGCCGGCGCGGACCTGGTCACCGCCTAGCTCAGGACGTCCTTCGCGATCAGGCGCAGACCGTTGACCAGGTCGGCGCCCGAAGGTGCGTGGTCCGGGTCGATGAGCCACTGGAGCATCACGCCCGACAGCAGGGCCTGGTGCACCGTGCCCGCGGCCCGGGCCTCGGCACTCCCGTCGTCGAGGCCCTGGAAGAGGTTCGCCAGGCCGTGCCGGGCCAGTTCGACGGCGTCCGCCAGCTGGGCCCGGACCTGCTCGTCGAGGTCCGGCTGGGAGCAGGCCTCGAAGCTCACCGCCCACATCCGGCGGTGCTCGCCGAACGAGTCGATCACGCGCTGCCAGATCAGCTCGAAGCGCTCGGCCGGTGACGTGTCCGGCGGTGTCTCCACCTGCAGCGTCTTCGCCAGCGTTTCACCCCACTCCTCGTTCGCCTCGATCAGCGCGGCGTTGAGCAGCGCTTCGCGCGAGCCGAAGTGGTAGCCGATGGCCGCCATGCTCACGTTCGCCGCCGAGGCCAGGTCCCGCACCGTCGTGCGGGCGTAGCCCTTCTCGTGCAGGCAGTGCTTCGCGGCCGCCAGCAGTGACTCTTTGTTGCCCATGAAGGGAGCCTAGCACGAGCGCCTTAGGCGAACGTCTTGCGCGATCGCCCAAATCGGGGTTACCGTTCCCGTCATGCAGAACAGACGAGTCCTCATCTCCGGCGCGAGCGTCGCCGGTCCCGCGCTGGCCTTCTGGCTCCGCCGCCACGGCTTCACGCCGACGGTCGTCGAACGCGCTCCCGAGCTGCGCGACGGCGGCTACGCGGTCGACTTCCGCGGCGCGTCCCTGCGGGTCCTCGACCGCATGGGCCTGCTCGGCGCGGTCGAAGCGGCGGCGACCCGGATGGGCGAAGTGACCTATGTGGACAGTGCGAACCGGCCGCTGGTGGTCACGCCGCCGACCTACCAGAGCGGCGAGCTCGAGATCCTGCGCGGCGACCTCGCGCGCATCCTGTACGACGCGACGCGGGACGGCGTCGAGTACGTCTTCGGCGATTCCGTCACCGGCATCGCCGAGCACGGCGACGGCGTCACGGTCACCTTCGCCCACGGCGAGCCGCGCGAGTTCGACCTGGTCATCGGGGCCGACGGGCTGCACTCGAACGTCCGGTCGCTGGCTTTCGGCGAGGAGTCCCGGTTCCGCCGCGACCTCGGCTACTACGTCTCGATCTTCACCGTGCCCAACCACCTCGGCCTCGACCGCGCCGGCCGGTTCTACAACGAGCCGAACCGGACCGTCGGCGTCTACAGCGCGCGGGACAACACCGAGGCCAAGGCGCTGTTCTGGTTCGGTTCCGACCGGCTGGACCACGACCACCGCGACGTCGGGCAGCAGCGCCGGATCGTCGAGGAGACGTTCCGTGACGTCGGCTGGGAGACGTCGACGCTGCTGAGGGCCATGTGGGACGCGCCGGACTTCTACTTCGACTCGGCGAGCCAGATCAAGCTGGACTCCTGCGCACGCGGGCGCGTCGCGCTGGTCGGCGACGCCGCGTACTGCGCCGCGCCGCTCTCCGGGATGGGAACGAGCCTGGCGATCGTCGGCGCGTACGTGCTGGCGGGCGAGCTCGCGGCCGCGGGCGGCGACCACGCGACGGCGTTCGACGCCTACTCCCGCGAGATGCGCGGCTTCGTCGACACCTGCCAGAAACTGGCCGAGGGCAACGGGAAGTGGTTCGTCCCGCCGACGCGCGGGTGGCTGAAGTTCCGCAACCTGAACTACCGGCTGCTGCCGTACCTGCCGTGGCGCAAGCTGATCGAAGAGCTGCCGCTCAAGGCGGGCAACGCGATCACGCTGAAGCCGTATGCGGTGGCGCCGGCGTGACGCCGCGGCGCTTCGCGATACCGGCCATGTTCTCCTCGCCCCAGTCGCCCAGCGGCAGCAACGCCGTGTTCAGCCGCTGACCCAGCCCGGTCAGCGAGTATTCGACCTTCGGCGGGATCTCGTGGAACACCTCGCGGTGCACGAGCTCGTCGGCCTCCAGCTCCCGCAGCGCCTGGATCAGCATCTTTTCGCTGATCCCCGCCACCTTCCGCTTCAGCTCGCCGAACCGCAGCGGCTCGGCGTGCAGCGCCCAGAGGATCAGGGCCTTCCAGCGGCCGCCGATGACGTCGACGGCCGCGTCCAATCCGCAGCGGTACGTTCGAGGCTGCATCCAGGATCCTTACGTTTTGGTGGGTACCTGACTTATTAGTCGGTACTTGTCCAGTGTAAAGCGCGTCAGCAGCATGGAACCCATGGGAGAAAGCAAGAAACACGTGGGCGTGCTCGGCCTGGGGCGGATGGGCGCCGCCCTCGCCGGCGCGCTCTTGGGGGCGGGGCACGACGTCTCGGTATGGAACCGGTCGCCGCTCAAGGCGGGGCCGCTGCTCGACCGCGGCGCGCGCCTCGCGGCGACACCGGCGGAAGCGGCTTCGGCCGACATCGTCCTCAGTTGCCTGTCCACATACGACGTTCAGCGGCCGGTGCTCGAAGCCGCTTCGCCGAAGGTGCTCGTCAACCTCACGTCCGGGACGCCGGAGCAGGCGCGTGCCGCCGCGAAGTGGGCGGCTTCGGAGGGCATCGACTACGTGGACGGCGTGATCATGGCCGTGCCGCAGGGCATCGGGACGCCGGCGGCGCAGGTCCTCTACGGCGGTTCGGAACCGGTGTTCGCGGCGCAGCGCGACGTGCTGGAGGTGCTGGGGACGCCGGTGTTCCTCGGCGAGGACGCCGGCCTGGCGGCGCTGTACGACCTGGCGCTGCTCGGCATGATGTGGTCGACGATGGCCGGCTACCTGCACGCGCTGGCGCTGGTCGGCACCGAGGGTGTCACGCCTGAGCGGTTCGAGCCGCTGGCGTCGGCGTGGCAGTCGGCGGTCGGCGGGTTCCTGCCCCGCATCGGCGAGCAGTTCGCGAGCGGCGACTACGCCACCGACGTGTCCGCTTTGGACATCAACGCGGCGGGACTCGGCCTGCTGGTCGAGACGAGCCGCGCGCAGGGGATCGGCACGGCGGTACCCGCGGCGCTGCGGGAGTTGTTCGACCGAGCGGTCGCGGCGGGCCACGGTTCGCACGCGATCGCCAGCGTCATCGAGAAGATCCGGTGAAGTACCAGGGCAAGAAGGCCGTCGTCACCGGCGGCACGCACGGAATGGGGCTCGCGGTGGTGCGCGCCCTGCTCGACGGCGGCGCGGAGGTGCTGCTGACCGGCCGGGACGTGACCCCGCTGCGGGGAACGCTGCCGGGCAAGGCGCACCTGCTGTCCTCGGACGCGGCGCGCTTGGCCGACGTCGCCGAGCTGGGCGAGGTGGCCGCGGACACGCTCGGCGACCTGGATCTGGTGTTCGTCAACGTCGGGTTCTCGACGCTGACGTCGTATGAGGAGGCGACGCCCGAGCTCTACGACCGGACGTTCGACGTCAACACCAAGGGCGCGTACTTCACGGCCCGGCGGCTGGCCCCGCTGGTCCGGTCCGGCGGCTCCTTCGTCTTCACGACATCGGTCGCGGCCGAGGCGGGGATCGCCGGGATGGGCCTGTATTCGGCGGCGAAGGCGGCGGTGCGCTCGTTCGCCCGCACGTACGCGGCCGAGCTGGCGCCGAGCGGGATCCGGGTCAACGTGGTCAGCCCCGGCTACACCGACACGCCGACGATGGGCGTCACCGGCGTGCCGGAGCAGGTGCTGGCCGAGTTCAAGGCGATCGGCGACGAGAGCACCCCGTTGAAGCGCCACGCAACCGCGGAGGAGGTCGCGGCGGCGGTGCTGTTCCTGGCGTTCGACGCAACGTTCACCACGGGCGCCGACCTTCCGGTGGACGGCGGTCTGGGGCAGCGCTTGACCTTGCCCGCGTGAGGTGAGCGCCCGCGCCGATCGCCCCGGCTCGCGCGCGGGGCCGTTCCTCACTTTGCCTGCGTGAGGTGGGCGGCCAGGCCCGTGACCCCTGGTGCGCGGTCGGGGCGGAGGACCAGGTCTTCGTCGTAGTCGCCGCCGTTCTGCGTGCGGAACGGGATGGGGTCCGTCGTGGCCAGCGTCCGCAGGCGTTCGCGAAGCCGGTCCCGTGCCTCGGCGAACCGGTCGTCCGGCACCCGGTCGGCGCCGTAGACCGCCACCGGCGGCAGCACCGACATCCCGGCGTAGAAGAGCGTCCCGTGGTGCAGCGGGAACAGGACCTCGTCCAGCGCGCCGTTCACCCCGCGCGGCCCCATGGCCGGCTCGCGGGCACCCGCGGTGAGCACCACCATCGCGCGCTTGCCCGCGAGCCGGCCCTCGCCGTAGCGCAGGGTCCGGCCGTCCTCGGCGCGGACGCCGTACCCGAAGCCCTTCACGAAGACGCGGTCGAACCAGCCCTTGAGGATCGCCGGCAGGCCGTACCACCACAGCGGGAACTGCACGACGACCGCGTCCGCCCACTCAAGTTTGTCCTGCTCGGCGACGATGTCCGCGCTCAGTTCGCCGCGCGCGTGCGCCCGGGCCGACGTCGCCCCGACGACCAGCCGGCCGTCCCCGGCCTCGGCGCCGAAGTCGGCGGCGTCGACCACCGGGTTCCACTTCATGGCGTACAGATCCGACTCCCGGACGTCGTGACCGAGCTCCCGGAGCGTCCGGAGCCCGTCGTCACGGAGGGCCCCGCTCAGCGAGCGGGGCTCGGGATGCGCGAAAACCCACAACACGTTCATGTCCCCGATGATCACGCGGCTGCTCGGCTCGATCGAGTGGCCGGAAAGCCAACATGTGCAAGAATCGAGCCATGGCCGAATTCGCGCACCCGAATCGCCACCACGTCGCCGTCCTGGTCCGCCACGGCATGCTCGTGATGGAACTCGGCATCGTCCACCGCCTGTTCGGCCAGGCCCGCTCGGCGGCGGGGGAGCCGCTGTACGAGGTCGTGACCTGCACGCTCGAGCCCGGCCCGGTGCGCACCGACGCGGATGTCGCCATCCCGGTCGACCGCGGCCCCGAGGTGCTGGCCGAGGCCGACACGGTGATCGTCCCGGCGTCCCTGGCCGAGTACGAGCCGATGGCGCGCGTGCTGACCCCGCCGCTCAAGGCCGCCCTCGACCGCATCCCGCCGGCCGCGCGCATCGCGTCCATCTGCACCGGCGCGTTCGTGCTCGCCGCGGCCGGCCTGCTCGACGGCCGCCGGGCCACCACCCACTGGCGTTCCGCGGAGGAACTGCAGGACCGGTTCCCCGAGGTCGATGTGGACCCGTGCGTGCTCTACACCGACGACGGCGACGTGCTGACGTCGGCGGGCGTCGCCGCCGGAATCGACCTGGTGCTGCACATGATCCGCCGCGACCACGGCGCGGCGGTGGCCAACGAAGTCGCCCGCGGCACGGTCGTGTCCCCGCACCGCGAGGGCGGCCAGGCCCAGTTCGTCCGGCGGCCGGTACCCGAGCCCCGCACGTCGTCGACGAAGGCGGCGCGGGCATGGGCGCTGGAGAACCTGCACCGGCCGCTGACCCTGCGCGAGCTCGCCGCCCGCGAGGCGATGAGCACGCGCACGTTCACCCGCCGCTTCCGCGAGGAGGTCGGCATCTCGGCCCTGCAGTGGCTGACCCAGCAACGGATCGAGCGCGCCCGCCAGCTCCTCGAGGAGACGGACTTGCCGGTCGACCGCGTCGCCACGGAAGCCGGCTTCGGCACGGCGGCCTCGCTGCGCCAGCACTTCCAGGCGGCGCTCGGGGTGTCGCCGAGCGCGTACCGGTCGACGTTCCGCGGAGAACTGGCTGTTCAAGCGGGCTGAAATTTCGCTAGCTTCACCAGTCATGGACGACTTCTACGTCAGCCACAGCCGGTTCAGCGACCCGGGCCCGCACGCGGACTGGCTCGACGCCACCCCGGCCGACCTCGCCGTTCTGCGTGAAGCGGCGTCCCAGCTGGTCTTCCACTACTGGGGTTCGGGCGACATCACCGAACACGGTTTCCCGGCCGCCCGCAACGACGAGATCACCCTGCGGTACGCCGCGGCCATGTGGGCGCGCCTGCGCGAGCTCGACCCGGCCCCACCCGGCGAGCCGCGGCCGCCGCTGCACCGGATCGTCGGCTGCTGCCGCGACTTCACGCTGCTGTTCGTCTCGATGGCCCGCCACCACGGCATCCCGGCCCGCGCCCGAGTCGGCTTCGCGAGCTACCTGATGCCCGGCTGGTACCTCGACCACGTCGTCGCCGAGGTCCGCACCGCCGACGGCTGGCGCCTGGTCGAGCCCCAGCTGTCACCCGGCTTCCGCGACCCCGTGGACGACGTCGCGTTCGACCTCCTCGACGTCCCCCGCGACCGGTTCCTGACCGGCCCCGACGCGTGGACCGCCGTCCGCTCCGGCGAGCTCGACCCGGCCCTGCTGGTCATTTCGCCGGACCTGGACGTGCCGTTCCTGCGCGGAATCCCGTACGCGTGGCACAACCTCGTGTTCGACCTCGCCGCGCTCAACAAGCACGAGATGCTCCAGTGGGACATCTGGGGCGCGATCGACGACTCCGCCACGCTCGCCCCGGCCACCCTCGCCCGCGCCGACGAGCTGGCCGAGCTGATGGCCGACGCGGACGTCGAGCAGCTGCGAGTGGCCTTCGAGGCCGACGACCTGCGGGTGCCGCCGGTGATCCACACCGTCACCCCGCCGGGACGGCTCCCGGCCGAGGTAGTGCTTCGCTGACTTCGGCGGCGGTCCGCACGAACCGCGCGATCCGCGGGTCCCGCGCCCCGGCCGGCCAGGCGAGGGCCAGCGAGTACGGCGTCGCGTCGACGACCGGCCGGTAGACGACGTCGTCCCGCGAGCGCAGCTCGGCGACCGACGCGGGCAGCAGCGCGACCGCCTGCCCGAGCGCGACGGTCTCCAGCAGCTGGGCGCTGTCGTGCACGATCGGTCCCGGCGTCACCGGCCCGCCGGTCACGTCCTGCCCGGACCAGTACGCCCGGTCCGCGGCCGAGGAGAGCGGCCAGCACGGCGTCGGCCGGCCGGCGAAGTCGGCGCAGGTCAGCACGGACCGGCCGGCGAGCTCGTGGTCCGACGGCAGTGCGGCCACCCGCGGCTCGCTGAACAGCACCTCGACGTCCAGGCCGTGGTGGGTGCCGCTGTGGCAGCCGAGCACGGCCACGTCCGCCCGGCCGTCCCGCAGCATCTCCGTCTGTTCGCCGAACCCGCTGACCCGGACGTCGACCGGGTCCGGGTGCGCATCGGCGATCCGCCGCAGCAGATCGGTCGCGACCCCCGGCTTCGCGGTGACGACCAGTGCCGGCGTCCGCTGCGCCGCCCGCCGCGTGCGCCGGACCGCCGCGGTGACGGCGTCCAGTGCCTTCGCCGACTCGGTGAAGAGGACGGCGCCGGCCGGCGTCAGCGAGACGTGCCGGCTGGTGCGTTCGAACAGCTGCACACCGAGCCGCCGCTCCAGCAGCCGGATCGCGCGCGACAGCGGTGGCTGCGCCATCCCGAGCCGCTCGGCGGCGCGGGAGAAGTTCAGCTCTTCGGCGACCGCGCGGAAATACCGCAGCTCACGGACCTCGACATCGTCCATATCGGGAGAGTATCGCGGCAGACTCCACAGGTCTTTCCCTTTCTCCTTCGCGCATGGTGGGCTTGGTGTCGATAACTCCACAAAGGACGGACATCGATGACGGAACCGCAGCACAACAAGGAAGTGGTCCTCGCTTTCCTCCGGCTGGCCTTCATCGAGAAGCGCCCGGTCGACGCCTTCGCCGAGTACGTCGGCGACGGCTACGTCCAGCACAACCCCCACGCCCCGGCGAGCGCGGAGGCCTCGGCCCGCTACCTGGCCGGGTTCGTGGGCCGGTTCCCGGAGCTCACCCTGGACGTCCGCCGGGTGATCGCCGAGGACGACCTCGTCTGCACGCACAGCCTCCTGCGCCTGACGCCCGGATCGCGTGGCAGCGCGATCGCGGACGTGATGCGGGTGCGCAACGGCCGGATCGTCGAGCACTGGGACGTGGTGCAGGAGGTCCCGGAGGCGACGGCGAGCGGCAACCCGATGATCTAGGCGTGCCGTCCCGCGCCGCGGGACATCACCCGTCGGCGACCGTGCCGGCCTCGTCCGCCTCCGGTTCGATCTCCCTCGGCGCGATGCCGTGCAGTGCGGCGCTCACCACCGAGTTCACCGGCGGCGGATCGAGGGGTGCCGTGTGCGGGAAGACCGTCGTCAGCACCGAGGCGTGGCAGTAGCCCACCAGCATCGCCGCCGTTGCGTCCACTTCGGACTCCGGGTCCAGGCGGCCCAGTGCCCGTTCCGCTTCGAGGTAGGCCACCAACCGGTCTCGCCAGTAGCCGGACCGCTCGCTGATCTCCGCGAACCGCTCCAGCACCCTGGGCTGCGCCACCAGGCCGCTGAACGCCGGCACGAGCGCCTTGTGCAGCGCCAGGCCGAACTCCACGTGGCGGCGGAGGTTCCCGATGATGGTGCCTTCGCCGGGCACCGGCAGCTCGCCCAGCTCCGCCTCGGTCGTGCGCACGTGCTCCAGCAGGGCCCGGGCCACCAGCTCCTCCTTGTCGGAGAAGTGGTTGTAGAGCACGCCGTCGGCGACGCCCGCCATGCGCGCGATCCCGCGCACGGTCATCCCGACGGTGCCGTGCGTGGCGATCATCTTCTGCGCGGTCTCGAGCAGCAGGTCGTGCAGTGACTGTCCGTCCTGCTGGGCGGCGGCTTTCCTCGGTGACATCACCGCCATCGTACGGGCGCCCCGCTACGGCCTCCTTCCCGTGACCAGCCACGCCGTGCCGCGCAGCCGGACCGCCTCCGGACCCGCGAACGGCTCGAGCGCCGCCGCGACGGCTTCGGTCGCCTTGGCCGCCGTCACGTTGTCGAGTAGGCCCAGGTGGTGGCGGACCGGGCCCCAGCCCGCCATGAACCGGGCCGCGTCGGGGACGTCGCGGCCCCAGACCTGGCCGGCCTCGACGGGAGTGCACACCACGTCTTCGAAGCCGGCTTCGGTCAGCACCGCCCTGGTCCGGTCCGGGTCCGCGAACGACGTCGGCCCGCTGCCGTCCGGCCCGGTCGGCTGCGGCAGGTAGGCGGCCATCGCGCCGAACACCCGGCCGAGATCGGTGCCGGCCAGCGCCGTCATGCAGAGGAACGCGAGCCGGCCCCCGGGGGACAGCGCGCGCCGGACGTTGCCGAACGCCGCCACCGGATCGGCGAAGAACATCACCCCGAACCGGCTGACCGCCAGGTCGAAACCGCCGTCGGCGAACGGGTGGACCTGGACGTCGCCCTGCTCGAACGTCACGTTCGGCACCTCGGCCGCCCGCGCCCGCGCGGTCGCGAGCATCGGCCCGGACAGGTCGATGCCGATCGCGGACCGGGCCCGCGCCGCGGCGAGCCGCGTCAGCTGGCCGTTGCCGCAGCCGATGTCGAGCACGCGATCGTCCGCGCCCACCCGCTCGAGCAGGAAGCCGTTGAAGCCGCTGTTCACGGCGTCGTAGCGGTCGGCGTGCGTCGCCCAGTGCTCTCCTTCGTAGCCGTTCCACGCCTCGGCCTGTGCGGTGTTGACGATCCCGGTCATCCCCATTCCCTCCCTGGTGAACACGCGTTCATGAACACCTGTTCATGCTCCCGCCGTGGCCACTCGCTGTCAAGGCATCGGCCACCCGCCGCCGGATGTCGGCCAGGTGGCAGATCTTCCGGGCAGGCGAACGCGGAAGACTTCTCGTCGTCAGGGCAAAGCGCCTCTGACCAGCGAAAAGGAGTTCGAAATGGCCGACGTCATCGCCAACATGTCCATGTCCCTCGACGGCTTCGTGGCCGACCCGGAAGACCGCATCGATCACCTGTTCGAGTGGTTCGGCAACGGTGACGTCGAAATCCCCACCGCCGTCGACTGGGCCACCTTCAAGACCTCCGAAGCGAGCGCGAAGATGCTGCGCGCGGCGATGGAGAACGTCGGCGCGCTGATCACCGGCCGCCGCCTGTTCAACCTCACCCAGGGCTGGGGCGGCACGCACCCGATGGGCGTCCCGGTCTTCGTCGTCACCCACGAGGAGCCCGCGGACTGGCCGCACCCGGACGCGCCGTTCACCTTCGTCACCGACGGCCTCGAAAGCGCCGTCGAGCAGGCCAAGAAGACCGCCGGCGAGAAGACCGTCGCGGTCGCCAGCACGACGATCGCCCAGCAGTGCCTCAACCTCGGCCTGCTCGACGGCGTCCAGGTCGACCTCGTCCCCGTGCTGCTCGGCTCCGGCGTCCGCTTCTTCGACCACCTCGACGCCACCACCAAGCTGACCGACCCCGAGGTCACCGAGGGCACCGGTGTGACGCACCTGTCCTACCGGATCAAGCGCTGAGGAGCGTGACGTGCAGCGCGGCGAGGCGGGCGGGGTCGGCGATCACCTCATACGCCGCCACCCGCTCGCCTTCGACCGCCACGGCCAACGCGAGCACCAGCCGTCCGCGGGGCGCGACGACGACGCCGACCGCGCCGTCGACCAGGGCCGCTTCGGCGAACCGGGCCCGTTTCCCGAACACCCGGGTCTCCTCGGCCACCGCGCGGGCCCCCCGCGTCTCGAGCGCCGCGCCCACCGGGAGCGCGGCGGCGTCGGCGCGGCGGACGACGTCCGGGGCCAGCACGTCGAGCAGTGAGGAGAGGTCGCCGCCACGGGCCGCGGCCAGGAACGCGTCGACCACCCGGCGGTGCCGGGCCAGATCGGCCGGGGGCAGCGGGGAAGTACCCCGGATCCGGTGCCGCGCACGGCTCGCCAGCTTCTTCGCCGCCACCGGTGTCCGGTCCAGCACCGGGGCGATCCGGTCGAACGGCACCGCGAAGAGGTCGTGCAGCACGAACGCGATCCGCTCGGCCGGTCCGAGCGCGTCCAGCACGACGAGCAGCGCCCGGCCCACCGCGTCGGCGAGCGCGGCTTCGTCCGCCGGATCGGCGTCGTCCACCGGTTCCGGGAACACCTCGAACGGCTCCTCGCGGCGGGCTTTCCGCGACCGCAGGACGTCGAGGCAGACGCGGGAGACGACCGTCGTCAGCCAGGCCGCCAGGTTGTCGACCGAGTCCACCCGGTTCAGCCGCAACCACGCTTCCTGCACGGCGTCGTCCGCTTCGGCCGCCGAGCCGAGCATCCGGTAGGCCAGCCCGTGCAGCCGGCCGCGTTCGGCCTCGAATTCCGCCGCCAGGTCGTCCATCGGTCACCTTTCACTCGGAGCCACCGTCGCCTCCTCGACGTATCCCTGCGACCGGAGGTGACCGGATGAGCTTGCTGACCCCTGCCGGCCTGGACGGCTGGCGCCTGCCGAACCGGGTCGTCGTGGCGCCGACGACCCGGGCGCGTGTCCCCGGCGGCGTGCCCGGCGACCTCCAGGCCGTCTACTACGCGCAGCGCGCCGGCGCCGGGCTCATCGTCGCCGAAGGCACTTGGGTGAGCGAACGGGCCATCGGCTTCTCGGACGTCCCGGGGATCTACACCGAAGCACAGGTCGACGGGTGGCGGCGGGTCACGGACGTCGTGCACGCGCTCGGCGGCCGGATCGTCGTGCAGCTGTGGCACACCGGAGCCGTTTCGCACCCGGACTTCCTCGGCGGCCCGCCGGCGGGGCCGTCGGCCGTGAACCCGGACGAGCCGGTGTACCCGGCGTCCGGGCGGCGCCGCACCGTCACCCCGCGCGAGATGGACGTGGCCGAAATCCGGGCCACGGTCGCGGATTACGGCACGGCGGCCGAGAAGGCGCACCGCGCCGGGTTCGACGGCGTCGAGATCGCGGCCAACGGCGTGTACCTGCTCGCGCAGTTCCTGCACCCGCGGCTCAACCACCGCACCGACGCCTACGGTGGCTCGCCCGCCGCGCGCCGCAGGTTGCTCGCCGAGGTCGTCGACGCGGCCGCCGCGCACGGCCGGGTCGGCGTCCGGCTTTCGCCGTGGTGGACCGGCGGGCTGTTCACTGTGGACGAAGCACTCCGCGCCGAGTACGACGAACTGGTCGCCGGCCTCGCCGCGGACTACCTGCACCTCCGGGGTCCCGACACCGGACCGGACTTCGCGGCCTTCGCCCGCTACCGGGAACTGTTCAAGGGCCCGCTGATCGTCAACAACGGCTTCGACCGCGACACGGGCAACGCGGTGATCGAGGCCGGCCTCGCCGACGCGGTTTCCTACGCCCGGCACTTCGTCGCGAACCCGGACCTGGTGACGCGGTTCGCGCTCGGCCTGCCGACCTTGCCGGCCGACCCCGCGACGTACTACGGCGGCGGGGCCGCCGGTTACGTCGAGCAGGCGGCCGCGATGGCGGCGCTGTCCCAGTAGAACGGGCGGACTTCGGTGATGCGGCCACCGGCCACGGTGATCGTCTGGAGGATCGGGAAGGCGAGCTCGCGGCCGGTGGCGCGGGCCCGGGCGCGCACGTTCGTCAGCACGACGAGCGGGGACGTCGTGGCGAGGAACGTCTGGTCCACGAAGTCGAAGGCGGCCCACGTGCGGCTCATCGCCGCGAAGAACAGCTGCAGACCGTCGTGGCCGCGCCAGACACCGCCGTACGGCAGGCCCTCGGCCTGGTGCAGCACGAAGTCCGGGGCGAAGAACGGTCGCAATGGGGCGAAGTCGCCGGTGGCGAAGTACTCGGCTTCGGCGGCGTACATGCCTTCGAGAACGGAGACGCTCATGACGATCACCGTGGTGGATCGGCGGGCGCACCACCGGCGGAAACCGGACTTCGCGCTAGGCGTCCGGGCACCACACCGCCAGCTCGCTCCCGCCGGGCTCGCGGAAGTGGAAGCGGCGCCCGCCCGGGAAGGCGAACGGTTCCTTCGTCACCACGCCGCCCGCTGCCGCCACCGCCTCGCGGGCCGCCGTCAGATCGTCCGTGCGGATCGTGAGCAGCGGCGCGCTGGTCTGTTCGTCCGCGGCCGATTGGAACCCCAACGTGAGGCCGGCGCCCCGGACGTCGGTGTAGTCCGGGCCGTACGGAGTCACCGTCCAGCCGAACGCGCGCTCGAAGAACTGCCCGGACGCCGCGGCGGACGTGGACGGGAACTCGGCGAAGTCGATTTCGTACATGCCCCGAAGCTAGCGGCGACCACCGACAAAAC
>NZ_JBHVXZ010000067.1:0-55709 GCF_042881395.1 Amycolatopsis sp. NPDC058278
GGCCCAGTAGGAAGATGCTTCCCGCAGTTGCTATCCAAATCGCTCGTCTCGTCACAAATCGCAAGTATGCTCCCCCTGTTGGGCGTTGCGAAACCGGCCAACCGGGGACATGTGGTCATTGCTGTCGGTGCGTCTGTGCGGTCGGATCGCCGAGGGTTGCAGCGGACGCTGCGGCGAGCAGCTGCCTCGTCCATTCGGCGTGCTGTTCGACGCTGGTGACGAGATCGGGCAGCAGCACTCGGCGATCACGTCGAGGGCGTCGTCCCAGGCGTTGCGGCCCGTGGTCAGCACGATGTTCGGGTTCGCCGTGAGGTTGAGGTACTTCTGTTCGGTGGCGCCGGTGCTGAAGTGGATCGCCCCGTCCAGCCACACCGCGACCAGCGGTGTCACGTGTGGTCGGCCGTCGGCACGGACGGTCGTGAGCCAGCTGATCTGGGCTTCTTCCGGCGCCCGCGTGGTTTCGGCCCAGCTGGTGGCCTTGGTGCCGGGACTCAACGGCGCTACTTCTTCTGGAGGCGGGTACGGCAACGGCACAGGCTGGGGTGCTTGCGATCCGCCTCGGCGCCCGCCGCGCCGGGCGTCCCGGCCGGCTCGCGCCTGACCGTCACCGTGCACTACCGGCCCGGGTGTGTGGCAGCGGATCCTGACCGCGTTGCAGGCCGTGGCCGACCGGCCGGTGGCCCGCCCGGGAACCGTACGGTAAGGGTGCTGGCGGACAAGGCTTACACCTCGAAGGCAACCGGGCGGCTGCCGGCCTCAGCAGGTGATCGTGGCGTTCGCCCAGTCGGCGTGATCGTTGGTGTTGCCGTCGCCGGCGTCGGTCACCGACAGTTCCAGCACCTGGACGCCGGTCAGCTGCGCGGACAGCGCCTGTGCCTTGTCTCCGGGGTGCATGACGCCCGTCGCGGCGAGTTCCTTGCCGTCACCGAGGATGCGGAACCCCACGCTGCCACCGGAGTTCTCGTCGTCCATCCCGACCAGGGCGCCGACGGACGCGCAGGATGCGCCGACGTAGACCCGCACGCTCGAGGGGGCGTGGGCACCGATGCCGTCGTCGTAGCCGACCCCGGCGATGGCGATCCGGTGGCCGTCACCAGGCCGGCTCTCGCCGTTGCTCGTGCCGCGTTCGACCGGGCCCCAGCCGTTGTCGGACGACATCCACGGGGCCTTTGACAACGCCGTCGTGCCTGACGACGGGCGGGAGACGAGCGGTGACGTGCCTTCCGAGCCCAAGGCGCGCTTGCCCCACGTGGTGAAGTAGTCGGCTTTGGCCGCCAGCCTGACGCGCTCGCCACCCGGCGCCACCGGCTTGAACGTGATCTGCTGCTGCCACGACTTCCCCGGGGGTACGGCCGGAACCGTGAACGTGCCGGGGCCGTCGAGCTGCCAGCCCACGGGCGTCGCGACGGCGGCCCTGAGCTGGGTGATCGGCGTGCTGCCGTCGTTGGTGACCTGAAGGGTGGTGGTCAGCGGGCGGTCGGCGGGCACGTAGTCCGGCGCCGGCAGGGCCAGCGTCGTCATCGGCGCGGCCGACGGGTGCGTCGACGGCCAGACCCGGAAGACGGACGAGTCGTGGGACGCGACGGCGTCGCGCAGGGTGCCCGCGGTTTCGGTTTCCGTGCCGGTCCAGAGGTCGCGGACCCGGAAGGTGTGGCCCTCGAGACCGAGTTCCGCCGCCGTGGTGCTGATGGTCGTGCTCGCCGACCCACGGTTGAAGAGCACTACCGCGGCCGATCCATCGGACATCGGCTTCGCCCAGACCTCGGTGTCGCCGTCGTCGCGGAGCTTGTGGCCCTGTGTGCCGGCCCAGTCCTGGTCCAGCGCGATGACGTCCTTGTTCTCGAGGATCGCCTTGGTGGCGGGCGACATCGCGGGCAGGTCGTTCCCGGCCAGCAGCGGCGCGTTCAGGAGCGCCCACAGCGCGAAGTGCGACCGGTACTCGGTGTCGGTCATGCCGCCGTTGCCGACTTCGAGCATGTCCGGGTCGTTCCAGCCGCCGGGGCCCGCGAACTTTTCCAGGCCGACCTGCTGGTCGAGGATGCCGGTCATGCTGCCCCAGTTGTCGCTGATGTCGCCGGTGGTGCGCCACAGCTGCGCACCGGCGTCGAGCCCCCAGGTCCACGGCTTGTTCTCGCCCCATTCGCAGAGGGCGTAGATCATCGGGCGGCCGGTCTTCTTGATCGCGTCGCCCATCTTCGTGTAGCGCTCGATCGCAGGTCGACCCTGGTTGTTGCAATTGTCGTACTTGAGATAGTCGACGCCCCAATCGGCGAAGGACTGCGCGTCCGCCTCCTCGTGGTCGAGCGCGCCGGGCATGGTCTTCTGGCAGGTCAGTGTGCCGGCGCTGGTGTAGATGCCGAGCTTCAAGCCGAGCCCGTGGACGTAGTCGGCGAGGGTCTTGATGCCGTGTGGGAAGCGTTCGTGGCTGGGTTCGAGCTTGCCCTCGGCCGTGCGATTCTGTTCCGCCCAGCAGTCGTCGATGTTGATGTACTGGTAGCCCGCGTCCTTCATACCGGACGACACCAGTGCGTCGGCGGCACCGCGGACGAGGTCCTCGTTGATGTCGCAGCCGAACCTGTTCCAGCTGTTCCAGCCCATCGGCGGCCGTTCGCCGACGCGCTGGGCAGCGAAGTAACCCGGCTCCGCGGCTGCGGCGGGGACGGCTTCGGCGACCGTGACCACCGAGGTGCAGGCGGCTATCGTGACGGCCATTCCAACAAGACGACGCACGAGTACCTCCAGGAGCCGCGCAACTTTGCGCAGACTCACTCAACAATCAACATGACGGAGCGACAGGCGTCTACGTCCGTTAGTAGGTAATCCATTGCGTGGCCCCTCGCGGCACAGATCTCTCGCCACGGGTCGATGCGGGCGGTGGCCGATGTGCTCGGCACCACCACGTAGACGGTCTCGCAGCAGATCGCCGTGCCGGCCTATGAGGCCGGTGCGCCGCTGCTCGAACCAGACGGCCGACGCGTGCGCCTGACGCCGGCCGCGCGACGGCTGGCCGAGCACGCTGCGGGCCTGGACTCCGAACTGACCGAGGCGCTGGTCCGCACCCCCCGGGTTCTGCACCCGCGCGGACGTGTCGGACGACCTGCGCACGCTGCACGGCCGGCCCCGCCGTTCGGGAAGCTCGTTCGCGCCGGACATGTGCAGCTGCCGGACTGCTTGGCGGCTGCTCAACCCTTCCGGGGCAGTACGGAGATGACGAATTGGGTAGAAGTCTGATTCGGTGACCGGGATCGGCTGGTGGGTCCGCAGACAACAGTTCGACCACCACGCCCCGGACGCCGCGCTGGACGCGATCGACGCCGCTGTGCGGCGGATCGAGCAGGCAGTTTCCGCCGAACACCGGGAACTCCCGGCGCTCTGCGAGCCCGCGAGCGGGAGACGGCGTTCGAGCTGTTCGCCGCGCAACGCCGGCACGCATTCGACATCCTCCGCGACGACGACCGCGGGTTAACGAGCCGGTGTTGACGGCGTGCCGACCGGCGCGGATCGTGGACCCGTGGCGACACGCATGGGAGCGCGGTTCACCGGAAACCTGGCCGAGCTGCGGTACGAACCGGTGGCCAAGCGGGTACGGGCGGTCGCGAGTGGACGGACGTTCGCCGACTCGCGGCGGGCCGTGCTGGTCTGGGAACAGAAACGGGTGGTGCCCTCGTACGCCTTCGCCCTGTCGGACCTCCGCGCGACGCCGACCCCGGCGGACGACACACCGGCGGCGGAGAACCCGGTGCAGCTGGCCGAGGGGGGCCCGCCGGTCCTCGACCCGCGAACCGCGTTCGCCATGCACACCTGCCCCGGTCGGCCGCAGACCCTGGCCGTGGACGGCGTGACCCTGCCGGGCGCGGGCTTCCGGCCCGACGATCCCGACCTCGGGGAGCATGTCATCCTCGACTTCGCCGCCTTCGACGAGTGGCTCGAGGAGGCCGAACCGATCGTCGGCCACCCGCGTGACCCGTTCTCACGCATCGACATCCGGCGCAGCGACAGCCGGGTGCAGGTCGAGGTCGACGGTACGGTGGTGGCCGACTCGGCCGCGCCCCGCCTGCTGTTCGAGACGGGGATCACGCCTCGCTACTACCTGCCGCGCGAAGACGTCCGGATGGACCTGCTCACGCCGTCGGACACGCGCACCACGTGCGCCTACAAGGGACACGCGACCTACTGGTCGGTGGGCGGGTACCGCGATCTCGCCTGGACCTCCGACGAGCCGCTGTCCGACGCGCGAGACATCGCCGGGCACATCGCCTTCCTCACCGAACGCGTCGACGTCGTCTTGGACGGCGAGCGGTTGCCGCGGCCGGTCACGCCGTGGTCATAGCACCAAGCTGGCCGGGCCCACGTGCGGGGGTTCAAGTCCCCCCCTCGGACACATACTCGGGGCAAACCTGCCCCATCTGACGTATCAGTGCCCGAACGCACTTCAACACGCTGATCCAGCGCCTTCTCGGCTAGCCCGTCACATCCTGTCGGGGTGGTCGTTGTGACCGGCGCCGTGATCAAGCCGCTGGTCCTTCCGGCTCTTCCTCGTCCGTCCTGACGCACGCGGTGTCTTCAGCGTGACCAACCAGGGGCACCTTCGGCTTCCCGCTGCCGCCCGGCACTGCCGTGGCCTGATTCCCGGGGACCGTGTCCTGCTGGCCGCCGATCCCCGGCAGGACGTGCTGATCGTGCACCCGCCTGCCGTGCTCGGCGACGTGCTCGACCCACGCCATGCCGAGCTGCTCGGCGGTGATCTCGGATGACCGCGCAGACACCGCCGTCGGCGGCGAGTGCTGCTGAGCTGGACGCGGCGCGGCTGCTGCTGGCCCGGATGAGCGTCTCGGCCGCAGACCTGATCGCTGCGCCTGTCAGCCGTCCGCCGGTGCCGACGTTCGTGGAGTACATCTCGACCGTCTCGGCGGCCGTCACCGATGGCACCCGCCGCCTGTATGGCTCCTACTGGAACCGCATCGCCGAGCACTGGGGCGATCGCCATCTCGACGAGCCGACCCCGTCGGAGATCAAGCAGCTGGTGGAGTACGTGAAGGTCAACGTCGTAGCCCGGCGCAACGCCCGCGGCGGCCGCAGCGCCGGCGCGGCCGACAACCCGGCCCGCAAGGTCGCCAAACCCCGCCGCCTGCTCTCCACCCGGCGCGCGGTGGCCGATACCCGCCTGGCCGAGATCAACCGGACCGCCGCATCGACCGGCAACGATCCGGCGCTGGACAGTCTGCTGCTGCGGCTGCACACCGAGACCGCCTGCCGCCGAGGTGGCGCACTCGCGTTCCGGCCGCAAGATCACCTGCAGTGGGTGGCCACGCAGCAAATCTCCACCCACTGGCTGCGCCACACCACGTTGACCTGGGTGGAACGCAACTTCGGCTACGCCGTAGCCCGCGCCTACGCAGGACACGCCGACTCAGCCGGCGACGCCGGAATCACAACCACGTACGTGCGGGCCAGCGTCCAGGAAGTCGCCGCCGCGCTGGCCGCGCTCACCGGAGAAAACATCCAGGCCACGGCTGGGCTCCCGAGCTGTGGCACAGGACCGGGGAGCGTCGCTCTGTCGCGGTATGGACGGCGGGGCAGACCGCGAGGTCCTTCGAGCACTTCCTTGGCCACCCGCTCAGTGCAAACAGCCGGGCCGGCAGGCGCCGAATTGGATCGAGAGGCCGGTACACACGACCGTGGTCGGCGGATTCTTCGGAGGTGGGGGACGGAGGAGGACCAGCCAGGCAGTCCCGAGGTGCTCTGCATCGATCGGGTTGGTGAGGTCTGCTGGAGCAGGTCGACAGCGCGTTCCCGTGGTGACGAGCTGTCGCACGTGCCGAGGTCAGCTTCGACCGAGCTGGAGCTGTTGGAGCTGGGCCGCGACCGCGATGGCGGGCTCGTGCTTGCCGAATGCCAGCCACAGTCGAAGTGCCCGGCTCAAGTGTGTCCGCGCTGCCACCGGGTCCTCGTACCCGATGTCCAGTTCGCCGAGCAGTTGCCAGCAGCTGGCTTCGCCCATCCGATCCCCGTCGCGCTCGAACACCTTGGCCGCGCGGGTCAGTACCTCGGCCGTCCGCGCGCTGTCCCGGCGCCCCGCGTGCACCCGGCCCATGCGCAACAAGGTGTACGCAACGCATCGTTCGTCGTGCAGGTCGTCGAATATGTCATGAGCCGTCTGCAGGCATTCCAGTGCTTCGCCGGAATCCTCATACAGCCGGCTCATCTCCCGGAGCACAACGGCTTCCCGGTGAACGTCGCCCAGCTTGCGCGACAGCGACAGCGCTTCGTCGAACCAGGCCCGGGCATCGGCGGTCCGGCCCTGTGCCAGGTGAATTCTCGCGATGCCGTTGCGCAGCTGGGCCTCGATGTGCTGGTCGCCGGTGGCGATCACCAGATCCAGTGCCCTGATCGCCTGGTCGAGCGCATGCTCGTAACGGCCGTGCGCGCGCTCGATCGTGGCGAGGGCCGCCGTCGCGAGTGCTTCGCCGCGCCGGTCGCCGGCTTGCCGGTAGAGCGCGAGTGACCGGTGCAGGTTGGGTGTCGCGCTGTCGAACTGGTCGCGGTAGATCTGTACCTGCGCGAGATCGTTCAACAGCACCGCTTCGCCGCGTCCGTTCCCGGCTTCGCGCACGGTGCCCAGCGCGATTTCGTGGCCGCGCAGCCAGTCCTGATGCAGGCTCCTGAGGTCGTAGTACGGCACCATGGCGACTGCCAGTTCCCAGGCCGCCTCGTGCAGGCCCCAGTCGGCGGCCAGCGCGACCGCGTCGAGCACGGTGGCACGCTCGGCCTCGAACCAGCCCAGGGGGTCGCCGGCGGCCCGCCGCCGGACGTCCGCGGGCCCGAGGCGCCGCGGTGCCGTGCCGGGAGTCGGCCGGAACAGGCTGGGTGGCAGGTGCCCGGCCGCGTGTTCGGCGAGGTCCAGCCATGTCGCGAGCAGGTGCGCTACGGCCGCCTGTCGCGTCGGCAGGGGATACGAGGCCGCCGTTTCCGCGGCGTAGTCGCGCAAAAGGCCCGGCAACCGGTAGCGGGGCTGGCCGGTCTCGTCGGTGCCGGAGATTTGGACCAGATTGGCGTCCAGCAGGAGGTCCATGACGGGGTCGGCATGGGCCCGGTCCAGCAGCGGGCCGAGCACCCAGGACGGTACCGGTCCGCAGAACAGGCCCAGCAGGGCGAAGCCCCGCACCGCGTCTGCGGGCAGGGACCGCAGGCTCAGCTCGAAGCTGGCCCGCACGCCGAGTTCGCCGACGCGCAACTCGTCGAGCCGCTGCGATTCGTCGTCCAGCCGTTCGGCAAGCACGCGCAACGGCCACTTCGGCCGTCCGGCCAGTTTGGCGCCGGAGATGCGGATCGCCAGCGGCAGGTTGCCGCAGGCCCGCAGGATCGCGTCCGCCTGCTCGGGTTCGGCTGCCACCCGGGATTCGCCCACGAGGGAGGTGAAGAGCTCGCGGGCCGTCGCGGGTTCGAACACGTCCAGTTCGACGTGCCGGGTGCCGGACAGGTCGCTGATCGGCCGGCGGGTAGTGATGATCACGGCACAGCTGCCGGTCGAGGGCAGTAAAGGCCGTACCTGACCGGCGCTGTCCGCATCGTCGAGCACGACCAGCATGCGTCTTCGGGCCAGTGTCGATCGGTACAGCGCTGCTCGCGCTCGCAGGTCGTCCGGAATCCACTCGCCACGGACGCCTACCGCGCCGAGCATATCGGCCAGCAGGTCAGCGGGATCCCGGGGCCGCGGTGACGTTCCCGCGAGGTCCAGGTAGAGCTGGCCGTCGGGAAAGCGCGTGGCCAGGGCGTGCGCGGCGTGCACCGCCAGGCTCGACTTGCCGACGCCCGGCGCGCCGGTCAGCACCACGACCGATGGCGGCCCGTCCTCCGAGCCGGAGGACACCGTGCCGGAGACTCGCGCCAGTTCTTCGGCGCGGCCGGCGAAGTCGGGGATGTCGGGCGGCAGTTGCCGCACCGGATCCACCCGGGAGACAGCCTCCGTCAGTGCCGGGTCGGCACGCACGATCTGCTCGTACCGGTGCCGGATGGACTGGCCGGGATCGACGCCGAGTTCTTCGGCCAGGAGCGTGCGCAACTCGAGGTACCCGGCCAGTGCGTCCGCCTGCCTGCCCTGCCGGTAGAGGGCAAGCATCTGAAGCTCACGCAATCGTTCCCGCAGCGGGTGGCGGGGGACGAAATCGGCCAGCCGCGACACCACCTCGGCGTGCTCGCCGAGCGCGAGCTGTGCCTCGGCCCAGTCCTCCAGCGCACCCGCCCGCGCCTCGGTCAGCCGGTCCGCTTCGGCCTGGACCATCGGTGTGACCGGGACGTCCTCGAACGGTGAGCCTCGCCAGAGCGCGAGCGCCGCGTCCAGGTGCCGCGTCGCCGTGCCGGCGTCGCCCGCGCGCAGCGCCGCCCGGCCCTGTTCGGCCAGGGCGGTGAACCGGCCGGCGTCGATATCCTCGAAACCGGCGCACAATCGGTAACCTGGTGAGCAGGTAACCAACAACTGATCGCGATCGGCCTTCAATAACCGCCGGAGCCGGGCCACGTAGCCGTAGATCTGATTGTCCACCGTTTTGGGTGGACGCTCACCCCACAGTTCGACGGCGATCCTGTCGGCCGAGACCACACGGTCCGGCTTGGCCAGCAGCACGGCCAGCAAGGTGCGCCATTTCGCCGCGCCGACGCGTCGCCACTCGCCGTCGTCGAGGAACTCGAGCGGGCCGAGAACCCGAAACCGCATGTTCCTCCTTGTCGGCATCACGCCACTTCAGCCGAATCTAAGCAACCCGGCGTACACGCCGAATACAGGTTGCCTACACATCCGGTTGTCACTGTCTGTCCCCGCAGGCGCATCGCGCCTGGTCAAGCTCGAAAAGCGGGGTATGCGGCCCTGCCGGCCAGGGAGGCATGGCGCGGATGGCGCGACGGAAATCACGTCGATTGCGGTTCCTGTGGCTGGGGTGGGGGGCAGTGTCGGCCCCGGCCAAGCTCGTCGCGCTGGGCCTCGTCGCCGTCCTGGTGGGCGGCGTCGCGGCCGACGGCCTCCTCGGGCTGCCCGCCGGCGGCGGGCTGGGGTACGCGCACGGGCCCGCGCAGCGCTGGGGATCGGCATCGTCGGCCGATGCGCGGACCACCGGCAATCCGTCACGCAACCACACGCTGCCGGACACGCTGCGCAGCCGCTACCCCGCGGTGAAGTGGCAGCAGAACGCGGGATCCGTCGGGACGCCGCCCGCTCCCGCGACGACGGGCTTCGACCCGGCGACCAGCCGTGAGCTCCCCGAAGCGCGGACCGCCAACGACCGGACCTATGCCAACACCGACGGCACCGAGACCACCGAGTTCTCCACCGTGCCGGTGAACTACCGCACGCCGCAGGGCTGGGCGCCGATCGACACCACGCTCACCGCCGACGGCGGCTCAGGCTGGCGAAACACCGCCGACTCCGCCGGGCTGCGCTTCGCGCCGACGTCGGCCGGTCAGTTCGCCACCATGACGACGGACGCCGGGCAGGTGTCCTTCGGTCTCGACGGCGCTTCGGCGGTCAACGGCACGGTGAGTGGCAGCGCGATCACCTATCCCGGGGTCCGGCCGCACGTGGACCTCAAGCTCGAGGCGAAGCCGGGCGGAGTCAAGGAAACCCTGGTCCTCGACTCGTCCGCGGCCCCGACTTCGTACGTCTTCCCGTTGCGGCTCGACGGCTTGACCCCGCACCTGGACCACGGCCAGGTACTGCTGGCCGACGCTTCCGGTGCCACGAAGGCGGTCATCCCGGCGGGGGACATGCTGGACGCGAGCGCGGCGCGGTCGGCCGGAGTCACCTACCGGCTCGTGACCTCCGGCGGCGGGCCGGCGCTCGAGGTCACGCTGGATGCCGGATGGCTCAGCGATCCGGCGCGGCACTACCCCGTCCAGGTCGACCCCACCGTGCAGCTGCCGGTGAACGGGGGAGCGGCCGACGACGCCATGTACGTCCAGGAAGGCGTCGGCTCGGCCAAGGGCGACCAGGACCTGCTCGTCGGTACCGTGAACGGGCACAATTCCGCGTCCTACATCAAGTTCTCGAGCCTGGTCGGCAAGCTCCAGTACCACACGATCTTCGGCGCGCAGCTCTGGCTGACCGAGTACAACTCGGACTCCTGCAAGCCGCGCGAGCTGAACGTGCACCCGGTGACCGGCTCGTGGTCCGGCGGTTCCGGCTACAGCTATCCGGGCCCGGCCGTGGGTGGTTCGCTGGCGAGCAAGTCGTTCGCGCACGGCTATATCGCGTTCGGCCACTCGTCATCGGACTGCCCGACCGCGGGCGAGACGATCAACCTCGGCACCGCCGGGCGCGATCTGGTGCAGCGCTGGGTCGACGGCACCCAGGCCAACTACGGCCTTTCGCTGCGCGGCTCGACGGACTCGTTGTCCGGCAAGTGGTTCACCGGTACCGCCACGGCCAACCCGCCGAAGCTGTACGTGACGCACAGCCCGTACAACGCGACGTACTCGATCCCGAACCCGGTGCCGAACCCGGCCGTGCTGCAGAACCAGGACGGCAAGATCAAGGTCGCGGTCACCAACAAGAGCGCAGCCGCGTGGGCGCCTGGCGACTACTACCTGGCCTACCGCGCCTACAACACCGCGACCGGCGCCTCGGTGACGCAGCAGCGTTCGGCCAACCTGACCTCGACGGTGGCCAGGGGCGGACGCGTGACGCTGGACGCGACCATCAAGGCCCTGCCACCGGGCAAGTACTTCCTCGACTTCACCATGGTCAAGACCGGCGGCCCGGTGTTCACCGACCACCAGGTGCCACCCGGGCGGCTGGTGTTGCAGGTCTTCGACATCCCGCCGGTCGTCCAGGAGCTGTATCCGCCCAACGGGTACCAGGCGCAGACCCTGACCCCGCAGCTGTGGGCGCGGGCACTGGACATCGACGCGCCGCCGGGTTCGTCGCTGCAGTTCAAGTTCCAGGTCTGCCTGCGCGACGACTCCGGAAACCCGGTCAACTGCACGGATTCGGGCTATCAGGCCAAGCAGGCGTGGACCGTGCCCGCCGGGACACTGAGCTGGACGAAGGCGTACATGTGGCGTGCGTACGTCAAGGACGCCAACAACGAGGTGAACTCGCCGTACTCGACGATCCTGACGTCGGTACCGCAGCCGGACATCACCTCGCATCTGGCCGGCGACCGGAAGCAGGCCTTCGACCCGGTGGTGGGCAACTACAGCACCGCGGCGGTCGACGCCACGATCGTGACGGTCGGGCCGCAGCTGAGCCTGTCGCGTACCTACAACAGCCTCGACCCGCGCCGTGACGGCTTGTTCGGCGCCGGCTGGTCGACGACCTACGACATGAAGCTGGTGCCGGACAACGACGGCTCCGGCAACGTCGTGGTGACCTATCCGGACGGTCAGCAGGTCCGCTTCGGCAAGAACGCCGACGGCAGCTACGCCGCGCCCGCCGGTCGTACCGCGTCGCTGACCGTGGACTCGACGTCCTGGAAGCTCCTGGACAAGTCCGGCACGACGTACCAGTTCTCGCTGGCCGGCCGCCTGAGCCGGATGACCGACAACGCGGGGCACGCCGTCATCCTGACCTACGACACCAACACCGGCAAGCTGTCCAAGGCACAGGTTTCCAACAGCGTGACCAACACCGCGGGGCGCGCGCTGAACTTCTTCTGGACCGGCAACCACGTCTCCTCGATCCAGACCGACGCGGTCAACGGTGCTCCGCTGAGTTGGGCGTACACCTACACCACCGACGCGCTGAAGACGGTGTGCGGACCGGGCTCGGCCTGCACGAACTACGACTACACGGCCGGATCGCATTACCGCAGTGCCGTGCTGGACTCGCATCCGGAGTCGTACTGGCGGCTCGGCGAACCCGACGGCGCCTCGGCGGGCAGCGAGGTCTCGGTCAACCTCGGCAAGGACGTCGGCACGTACGCCAACGTCACGCTCGGCACGGCCGGTCCGCTCGCCGGTTCGACGGACACCGCGGCGTCCTTCAACGGCACGACGTCCTCGGTGAACCTGCCGAAGGGCACGCTGAAGAAGAACCGTGACGCGGCGGTCGAGCTGTGGTTCAAGAACTCGCTGACCGGTTCCGGCGGCCCGCTGCTCGGCTACCAGGACAAGGCGCTGGGCACCGCGTCCACCACCGGCGTGCCGGTGCTGTACGTCGGCACGGACGGCAAGCTGCGTGGGCAGTTCGCCACCGGCAGCATCAACCCGATCACGTCGGCGACCGCGGTCAACGACGGCAAGTGGCATCAGGTCGTGCTGTCCTCGATGGGCACCACGCAGACCCTGTATCTGGACGGCGCGAAGGTCGCCGACCTGACCGGCCGGCAAATCGACGCCTCGCTGCTGACCTTCAACCAGGTTGGTGCCGCCTACGCCACCACGCCGGCGTCGTGGCCGTCATGGGGCACCGCGGCACAGCGGTCCTACACCGGCGCCATCGACGACGTGTCCGTCTACAGTGGACCGTTGGGCGCGGCGATCGTCTCCGCGCACTACAAGGCGGGCACCACCGCCGCCGACCAGCTGGCCAAGGTGACGCTGCCGAGCGGCAAGGTCGTCGCGTCGGTGACCTACGACGTCGTGCGCGACCGGGTCAAGGAATACACCGACCACAACGGCGGCACGTGGAAGCTCGGCACGCCGACGGTTTACGGCGGGGACACCGACCTGCGTCGCAGTGTGGAGGTGCTGGACCCGGCGAACCGGCCCAGCCTGTACGAGTACGACGCGATCGGCGGCTGGCTGCTGCGCCAGGGCAAGCCCCTCGGCATCGAGGCCCGCGGCGAGGACACGCCGGGCGAACCGGCCGAGACACCGCCGCCACCGGTCGAGAGCTGCACGCAGCCCGATCCGAACGATCCGGCGTTCTGCACCACCATTCCCGGCGACTCCGGCGGCCCGGTGTTCGTCCGCTACGACGCCGACGGCGTGAGCATCCGGACGTACGGCTACGACACCAACGGCAACCTCGCCACGGTCACCGACGAGAACGGCGACTCGACGTCCATGACGTACGACGCCCGTGGTGACGTCATTTCGACCACCACGTGCCGGGCGGTGAACGACTGCCAGACCTCGCGCACGACGTACCCGGCGACGATCGCCAACCAGTACGACCCGAAGTCGTACCTGCCGACCGAGTCCCGCGACGCCCGTTCGGCGAGCGCGACGGACAACACCTACCGGACCACGTACGCGTACCACTCGACCGGCCAACTGGCTACGCAGACGAGCCCGGACGGCAGCCAGATCGTGAACACCTACACCTCCGGCGCCGAAGCGGCGTTCGGCGGCGGCAGCGATCCGGCCGGGCTCCCGGCGACCACGACGGACGCACGCGGCAAGGTGACGCGGTACGCCTACTACGCCAACGGCGACCTGGCCCAGGTGACCGCGCCGTCCGGGCTGGTCACGCAGTACACGTACGACGCCATCGGCCGTACGACCACGAAGAAGGAGATTTCCGACAGCTTCCCGGGCGGGGTCGTCACGACCTACACCTATGACGGCTGGTCGCGCCCGGCGACGGTGACCGAGGCGGCGACGACCGACGCGGTGACCGGCGTCAAGCACCAGCAGCAGACGACGACCACCTACGACGCGGACGGCGACCCGACCCGCGTCCAGGTCGCGGACATCGGTGGTGGCGGCGACCCCGCCCGGGTCACCACGACCGACTACGACGAGCACGACCGGCCGATCCGGGTCACCGACCCCGACGGCAACGAAACCAGCTCCGGCTACGACCAGTTCGGCAACCTCACCTCGGTGACCGACCCGAACGGCAACCACTACGACTACGCCTACACCGCGCGCAACAGCGTCGCCGAGGTGCGGCTGCGGAACTGGCACAGCGATCCGGCGGGCGCACCGCCCACCGGCACCGGCGACTACCTGGTGCTGCAGGCCTACAGCTACGACTTCGCGGGGCGGCTGGCCAGTTCGACCGACGCGATGGGCAGGCGGACGGAGTACCAACGCTACGGCGACGGTCTGCTGCACCGCGCGGTGCTGAAGAACTTCCACAATGCCGACGGGTCCACAAAGGACTACGTGCTCGAGGACGACAGCTACGACGCCGCGGGCCACCTCACCAAGCAGGTGACCGGCAACGGCACGACGGTCACGCAGCACACGCCGGACCGCAACGGCCGTCCACTGTCCACGGTGGTCGATCCGGGTGGGCTCGCGCGCACGACCGGCTTCACCTACGACCCGGCCGGGAACGTCACCCATGTCGCGGTTTCCGGCAATGCGTCGAACGTGCCGTGGATCGTCTCGGCCACGCCCGCGACGACCGACTACACCTACGACGACGCCGGCAATCGCCTGACCACGACCACGACGGACGGCACCACGTCGCGCACCACGACGTACGCCTACGACCAGCGTGGCCTGCCGACCGCGGTGACCGACCCGCGCGGCAACGCGGCCGGTGCGGACAAGGCGGCGTTCACCTCGCACCTGAGCTATGACGAGCTGGGCCGCTCGATCGGTGTGACCGGACCGGTCCGGCCAGTCGAGTCCGGCGGGAACCCGGCAAGCCCGGTCGCGCCGACGACGAAGGTCGGCTACAACACCTTCGGCGAGAAGGTCGAGCTGACCGACGAGCTGAACAACACCACCCACGTGGCCTACGACAACGCGGGCCGGATGACCAGCCGGACCGCGCCGAGCTACCTGCCGCCGGGCGCGAGCCAGGCGCTCACGCCGACCACGCGGTACGAATACGACGCCAACGGCAACGTCACGACGGTCACCGATCCGCGCGGCAACGCCATCCGCGGCACCTATGATCAGCTCGACCGCACGGTTTCGGTCGACGCGCCGAGCGCGACCAACGACGACCGTGCCGTGACGTCGTACACCTACTCCCGTACGGGTGCCGTTCTGTCCATAGTGGATCCGACCGGCGCGCGGAGCGAGTCCACGTACGACGATCTGGACCGCCAGGCGACCGGAACGCAGGTCGAACGCCGTCCGGTGTCGGCGGCATACACCACGCTGATCCGCCACGACGACGCCGGCAACGTGGTCGGCCAGACCTCGCCGACCGGGGCCACGACGGTCAACGGCTACGACGCCGTCGGTGAGCTGACCACGACGACCGATCCGTCCGGCATCCCGGCCCAGTACGGGTACGACTTCGCGGGTCGCCAGGTCCGGGCAACCGACGGCCTTGGCCGCACTTCGCAGACCGGCTACGACCTGCTGGGCCAGGTGATCGCCTCGGCCGACCTCAAGCCGGACGGCACCACGCTGCGGACCTCGCACTACGGCTACGACCTGGCGGGCAACCGCACTTCGGTCACCGATGCCTTGCAGGCGACCAGGACGTTCGCGTACGACGCAGCGAACCAGCTGGTGAGCCAGGTCGAGCCGGTCGACGCCAAGACGAGTATCACCTCGTCGTTCGGCTACGACGCCGCGGGCAACATGACCCGCTTCACCGATGGGCGCGGAAACGCCACCACCACGACGTACAACAGCCTCGGCCTGGTCGAGTCCACGATCGAGCCGGCCACCGCGGCCCAGCCGAACGCCGTCGACCGAACCTGGACCACCAGCTTCGACGAGAACGGCAACGCGGTCCGCGACGTGGCACCGGGCGGGGTCGTCCAGCAGGTGACCTACGACGCGGCGAACCGGCCGACCGACGGCACCGCAACCGGCGCCGAGACGCCCACGACACCGCGCCACCTCGGCTACGACCTGGCCGGGCGCGCGGTCGGCACCAACGCGGGCGCGGGCATGAACTCCTACGTCTACAACGACCGCGGAAACCTGCTCGGCTCGACCGGTCCTTCCGGTACCGCAGCCTTCACCTACGACGGCGACGGCAACCAGACCAGCCGGGCCGACGCGGCAGGTACGACGAACTACGGCTACGTCAAGGCGCGGCTCGATTCGGTCACCGACGGGCTGACCGGGGTCAAGGAGCAGCTGGGCTACGACGGCGCGGGGAACGTCAAGACCGTCGGTTACGGTGCCGGGCGCGTGCGGACCTTCACCTACGACGACTTCGGCCGGGTCGGCACCGACATCCTGACCAACTCGGCGTCGCAGCAGGTCGCGAGCACGACGTACCACTACGACCTGAACAACCAGCTGTCCGACAAGACCACCGCGGGCACCGCGGGCGCGGGCGCGGTCAGCTACAAATACGACCAGTCCGGGCGGCTCACCAGCGACACCACCGGTGGCGTGACGACCGGGTACGAGTGGGATGCCGCCGGAAACCGGACCAAGGCCGGGTCGGCCACGGCCACCTACGACGAGCGCAACCGGCTGCTGACCGCGGGCGGCACCAGCTACACCTACACCGCGCGCGGCACGCTGGCTTCGCAGACCGGTTCCGGTGGTACCGCGCAATTCGGCTACGACGGCTTCGACCGGCTCACGTCCGCTCCCGGGCAGACCTACAGCTACGACGGGTTCGACCGGGTCGACAGCCGCAACGGCACCGCGTTCACCTATGCGGGACAAGACGACGACCCGGTGTCCGACGGCAGCGAGACCTATGCCCGTGGCTCCGGCGGCGAGCTGCTCGCGGTCCGCTCCGGCGGCAGCAACCGGCTGGCCCTGAGCGACCGGCACGACGACGTGGTCGGCGCGTTCGACCCGGCCGACACGGCGCTGAACGGACTGTCCGGATCGACGGCGTACGGCCCGTTCGGCCAGGTCATCGCGCATACCGGGACCACCGGCAACCTCGGCTACCAGGGCGATTGGACCGACCCCGGCACCGGCCGCGTCGACATGGGTGCGCGGTGGTACGACCCGGGCACGGGCTCGTTCGGCTCGCGCGACAGCGTGTCGTTGTCGCCGACCCCTTCCAGCAACGGAAACCGTTACCTGTACGGCAATGCCGACCCGGTGAACAGCACCGACCCGACCGGCCACTGGAGCATCAAGTTCGACCTGGTCGAGCAGGAACTCAAGATGCTCTACAACGTCGTGAAGCCGACCAGGATGGCGGACGACTCCTGCGAGGCCTACTACGGGATGTCCTGCGACGCCTTTTTCCGCAGTGCTCACAAAGAGTCGGTGCACGACATGTTCTGCGACACGCACCCATGGACCAGCCAGTGCGGTGGCGGCGGCCGGTCGCCGTACTCCTCGGGCGGCGGCGGTGGCGGCTCGCACGGCGGCGGTGGCGGTAACGGCGGCGGTGGCGGTGGCGGCGGGTCCTATGTGGACTGGGCAAAGAAGGCTGCCGAAGAAGCCGCCGAGGCCGCCTACCGGCGTGCCCTGCGCATCACCGAGGAAGCGCGTGACGCCGCGGAACACGCGGCCAAGACCGTGACGATCGCGGTGGGCGCGGCGGCGACCACGGCGGTGACGAACCTGCCGACGCTCGTTTCGTCCGCGCCGACGGCGGCCGCGGCGGTGGTGTCCACGGTGGAGAACGTGGTCACCGACACCAAGGCCCAGGCCAAGAACATCTACCAGGCGGCGGTCGACGCGGCCGGGGTGGTCGTCACCGTGGTGTCGGTGGCGTCGCAGGTCAACACCGAACCCGAGAACAAGACACAGAACAAGAGCAGGCAGGCCCGGGACTGCCGCCAGCAGTTCCCGGAACCGTTCTACTTCGAGCGGGACTCGTCCAACGGCGATCGCGCGGTCGGTGTGATCGCCTGCGTCACCAAAGCGGATCTCGGCGAAGGCACCGGCACCAGTTCGAAAATCAGGCCGCCCGGCTACCAGTGGGCAGGCACGTTCGTCAAGGCGATCGGCGGCGGGAGTCCCCGTTCGTGGGTCAACAACTGCCATTCGCTCGCTTCAGTGCTGGGCGGTAGTGGCACGGACCTGAGGAACCTGTCGACCTGCAGCCGCAGCACGAACGCCAACGTGGCCGACCCGGCCAACGACCGGGACCATTCGCCGAACATGCGCTGGTTCGAGGACAAGACCGAGAAAGAGCTGAAGACGGGCAAGGTCGATTACGTCCTCTACACGGTCATCCAGCACTACCACGGACCCCGCACGGTGCCCTACGAGTACGACATGGATGCCGAGGGCGCGAGCCTCGAAACGGGAAACACGTTCTCCCTGCACAAGCCCATCGAGAACAAGGTATGGAGCCCGAAATACCACAAATGGATGAACATGGGCGAGGGGATCAAGGACGGGAGACCGGTGCCCGTCGGAAGCACGCCGTAGCCACGAAATGGTAATCGCACAAGGAGAAAAGCAGTGCTCAGAAAGATGACAGTGGCACTGGCGGCGCTGGTCGCGCTCACCGCCGTGACCACGGCGCCGCACGCCCCCGCGGCGCACGCGGACGCGGCCGGGCACGGTGGCGACTACGTGCCGCTGCCGTCGACACCGGTGGTGCTCGACACCCGCAACGGCACCGGCGGGATCAGCACCGAGGTCGGCGCCGCCGCCACGGTGGACTTCCCCGTGCTGGGTGTCGGCGCCGTGCCCGCCACGGGTGTCGGCGCGGTGCTGGTCCGGGTGTCGCTGATCAAGCCGACCGTGGCCACCTGGGCCGAGCTGTGGCCGGACGGCGCCACCCGCCCGACCCTGACCATGGTCTCCGCGGCCGCCGGCGAGCAGATCTCGAACACGGCCGTGGTGAAGGTCGGCAGCAACGGCAAGCTGTCGCTGTACAACTCGGCAGGCAAGACCGACGTCACAGTCGAAGTGCAGGGCTACTACAAAGCGGAGCAGGGGACGACGGGTGGCGGGTTCTTCCCGGTGACGCACACCCGGGTGATCGACACCCGCAACGGGACGGGCACGTCGACCGGCAAGATCGCGGCGGGTGCCACGCGCACGGTGACCATCACCGGCAGCCTGGTGCCGGCGGGAGCGGCGGCGGCATCGGTGAACCTGACCGTGCCGGGCGCGACGGCCGCGGGCTGGCTGGCGGTGTCGCCTGCCGGCGGCACCGCGCGGCCGGTGTTCAACTACGAGACCGGCTCCACCCAGTCGGGTGCCGTGCTGAGCCTGCCGGCGAGCGGGCAGGTCACCTTCACCAACAAGGGCAGTGCCGCCGTCGACCTGATCGTCGCTGTGGACGGCTACTACTCGTCGAGTTCGACGCAGGGCGCCGGCTACCGGCAGGTGGCCGGCCGGGTGCTTGACACGCGTTCCGTCGGTGCCGGGCTGCCGATCGCCGCGAACGCCACGCTCGACATCCAGGTGGGCGGCACCAAGGGGCTGCCGACCCGTGGCATCGAAGGTGCGGCACTGAACCTGATCGTGGTGAGCCCGCAAAAGGCCGGGTATCTCAAGGCGTGGCCGGTCGGTACGACCGAACCATCGGTGTTGTCCGTCATGGACTTCGAGGCGGGGAACTGGCGTGACAACATGGTGGTGCTCAAGCCGGGCACGGACGGCAAGATCCGCGTCCGCAACACCAGCGCGGGCACCGTCCACCTGATCGCCGACCTGCAGGGCTGGTACGCCGACCCGCTGCCGGGCGTGCCGGTCGCGCAGAACACGCGGATCACGGCGATGCAGGCGGCTCCGGTCGCGGGCGCCACCGTCGGCACCCTCGAATACTCCTATGTGGACAATGCGGGCCGGGTCGTCTACGGCCACCAGTCCGATGTGGACAACTTCGGTTCGGTGCAGTGGACGGTGATCTCCGGGAACGAGGCGTTCTCCGGGCAGCCGACGCTCACCCAGCTGTCCGATGGCCGCATCCAGGTGGCGGCGCAGTACTCCGACAGCGACATCTGGACGGACAGCCAGACCACGGCGGGCGGGCCGGCGTGGAACGCGTGGTCCGACTTCGGCGGTTCCATGGCTTCGGCGCCGGTGACGTCGAAGCTCGCCGACGGGACCGTCGTGGAATTCGCCGTGGATGTCGACGGCAAGCTCTGGGCGTACGCGCAGTCCGGCTCCGTGCCGTTCTGGCGCAGCCTTGGTGACCAGAACCTGACCGCGACGCTGTCCGTGGTCCAGGTTCGCGACGGGGTGCGGGTGTTCGGCCTGAACGGCGCCGGCGCGCTGAAGACGATCGAGTACTACAACGACGGCAGCCTGTCGGCGTGGACCGATCTCGGCGGCTCCGGACTGTCCGGGCAGCCCGCGGTCGTCGTGCGCCCCGGCTACCTGCTGCAGGTGTTCGTCCGCGGCGCCGACGGCACGATCGTGTCGAAGCTGCAGAACGGCGACGGTTCCTGGCCCGCGGACTACACCGCGATCGGGAACTTCGTCTCGGCCGGTGCGCCCTCGGCGATCCTGGACCCGGCGCTGGGCCGCGTGGCGCTCGTCGTCCGCGGCACGGACAACGAGATCTACCACGTCTGGGAGACCGCGACCGGGAGCAACGCCTGGGGCGACTGGACGAAGACGATCGCGGCGACCGATCCGGCCGCGACGGATCCGGCCACGACGCCGTATGTGAACTCCAACGGGCAGTCCTGGCTGATCGCGTTCCGGAACACCAACGGGGCGGTGCGGTTCTACGACCGGCAGCTGCCGACCTCGTAACGCATGAAGTATCAGGTTCTCGGGCCGGTCGCCGCCATCCTGGGCGGCCGGCCCGTTCCCCTTGGCGGGCCGAAGCCGCGGGCCGTACTGGCCGCGTTGCTGTTGCAGGCCAACCAGGTCGTCTCCGAGCAGCGGTTGTACTCGCTGGTCTGGGGGACCGGCCAGGGCATCGACCGGGGCCTTCTTCGCGTCGAGGGCCGAGGGCCGGCGGCGGATGTTCATGGGCGCGCGAAGAGGTGGTACTCGCGGTCGTAGTGGACGAGACCGTTGAGCCAGCCTTCCTGCCGCTGCCCGGGTTCGTGACGACGCTCTGGAACATCGTGGCCGTCGGGCGCCGCCGAGAGCTCCTGCCGTCGGCACTGCTCCGGGGTGTGGCGGGCCGCCGGCTAAGCGGTCGGATCGGGCCCCAGCGCGATGGCCAGCAGGTCGCCCAGCGCGTCGACCTGGGCCGGTGACAGGTCCCGGAACGAGGACTCGACGACCTGGTCGACGAGCTCCTGCCCTTCAGCCCGCAGTCGCGCGCCCTTTTCGGTGAGCCGGTGCCGCACTGCCCGGCCCGGTCCCGGGACGCGTTCGATCAGGCCCCGCTCGGCCATCCGCGTCGCCAGCGAGCCGAAGGACTGGTCGGTTTGGAACGTCAGCACGGCCAGGTCGTGCAGCGACGCGTCCGGCTTGCGGTGCAGGTGGCGCAGGGTGTCCCACTGCACGAGGGAAAGGCCCAACGGCGCCAGCGCGCGGCTCAGTGCGCGGTGGTGCCGGTGCTGCAGACGCTTGACGGCCAGCGAGACTTCGCCCGGGTGGTACTTCATGGGCCTCACTGTAACTCACGAAAGACAGGTTGCTTACATCAGCAACCTTATATAAGGTTGCTGACATGACCACGTTCCCCGCCGCCGGCTCGCTGCGGCCCACCCGCACCGAAACCCACACCCTCGGCCCGGTCGAAGTGACCGTCGAAGACCGCGACCGCACGCGCCCGTACCTGCTGCTGCACGGCGGAGGCGGGGCCGCGACGATGTCCGGCTTCGCCGACCTCCTCGCCGAACGCACCCACGCCCGGGTGCTGCTGCCCACCCATCCGGGCTTCGGCGGCACCCCCAAGTCCGAAAGCCTCACCGGCGTGGCCGAGCTGGCACGCCTGTACGTCGCACTGCTGGAAGAGCTGGACCTCACCGACGTGACGGTGATCGGCAACTCCTTCGGCGGCTGGCTCGCCGCCGAGATCGCCCTGCAGGAGAGCCCGCGCGTCAGCGGCGCGGTGATCATCGACGGCATCGGCATCGAGGTCGACAGCCACCCGCCGACCGACGTCAGCGGCCTGAGCGTCGACGAAATCCGCGCGCTCTCCTGGCACGACCCGGCGAAGGCGCCCGTCCCGCCGGGCGGCGGCACCGGGCCCAGCCCGGACATCCAGGCACTCATCGGCTACACCGGCCCGAGCATGTCCGACCCGACGCTCGCGAGCCGGCTCGGCGGCCTCGACCTCCCCGTGCACGTGGTGTGGGGCGAGAGCGACCGCATCGTCGACCCCGACTACGGCAAGGCCTACGCCGCGGCGATCCCGATGTCGGCCTTCACCCTGCTCCCGCGCACCGGCCACCTGCCGCAGCTCGAAACGCCCGAAGAACTGCTGGGCGCGCTGCTCGACCTCGGGGAGCAGGCATGACCACTTCGTTGACCGTGACCCGGATCGGGCACGCCTGCCAATTGATCGAAATCGGGGGCAGCCGCGTCCTCACCGACCCGTGGTTCACCCAGACCCCGACCTACTACCAAGGCGAACCGGTCGCCGCGACCGTCGGGTCGCTCGGGCGGATCGACGCGGTCGTCGTCACCCACGAGCACTACGACCACTGCGACCTCGACGCGCTCGTCGACGGCGGGTTCGACCTCGGCACGCCGCTGATCGGCCCGGGCACGGTAGCGACCATCGCGCGGGGCAAGGGGTTTGGCGACGTCCGCGTCGTCGAGGCATGGGAAGCCGCGACGGTGGGGGACCTGACGGTGACCGCCGCGCCCGGCAAGCACGGCGTCCACGAAGTCACCTTCGTCCTCCAGGCGGGCGGGCGCACGGTCTTCTTCGGCGGCGACTCGTTGCGCGTCCCGGAGCTGGACACCATCCCGGACCGGTTCGGCCCCGTCGACCTGGCCATCCTGCCGACCAACGGCCTGTGCATCCGGCCGATGAACCTCACCCAGGTCGTCATGGACGCCGAAGAAGCCGCCGGGCTGACGGCCGCGCTGAAGCCGGCGATGGCCATCCCGCACCACTACGCGTTCCACAGTGGACGCATGGGTGACAAGCTGATCACCAAGGGCGACCAGGACCCACGGCACTACGCCGACGCCGTGGCTCGGCTCGCCCCGGAGACCGAAGTCCGCATGGTCCTGCCCGGAACCCCCGTGGTGGTCCCGTGAGCGAGCGCCGATACATGCCCGAGGTCGCCGACGACCTCCCGCCCGGCGAGCGGCCGATGGTAGCCGTCGTCCGGGCGATCCCCGGACACGAGGACGAGCTCGCGGCGGCGATCGCGACGCTCACCGCGGCGGTCCGGCAGGAGCCGGGCTGCGTCGAGTTCCGGTCCTTCCGGGACGCCGCGCAGCCGGGCGTTTTCCACCTGTACGAAATCTACGCCGACACCGAGGCGTTCCGGGCGCACCTGGCCACCGGCCACGTGGCGCACTTCTTCACCGAGCTGGCTCAGCACAGCACCGCCGACGCCGGCGCGCTGGTCCAGCTCGTCGAGCTGCCGGGCCAGGAGCTGTCCGACAAGTCGCTGGAGCCAGGGTGCGGACCGACCACAGTGGACAGACTGGCTACCGGCGCGAGGTGAGCGAACGCGTCGTCCGGCGGCACCATCACCGCGGCCTTGCGGGGGGACGACGACCGGCCGGGTGCGCGGGGGCCGGGAAATGGTCGAAGCCGACCGCTTCGGCGTTACCGCTGTGGCATCTGGACGGGACCGATCGCCCTCGCGCGCTGCAGCAGACCGAGTCGGGGTCCGAAGCCGAGCGCGGCGTGCGCCCAGTCCGGCTCCTGCTCGTAGAGCGCCGCCAGGCCAAGAAGGGGCAGCCGCATATCCGGAAACTCCGACTGCCGTACCCTGTTGGTCGTACTTCGAAGGGCAAGTGGCAGTGGACTGTGCGCGTCAGCACGCACCCTGAGAAGGCAATGCACGGTTCGCCACGGCACTAGGGAAGGACGACCGGTCGGAGGAGCTGCTCGAGCATGCCCGCCGTGCCTATGGGGATCTCCGGAATCCGTACTACGGGTTCTTCGCTGACGCACAGGAGAACAACCCGTGGAAGTCACTCCTGGTCGAATTCGGGGAGTTCCTCGACGTCGGGGAATGGACCCATCGGACGGACGCCGTTGGCATGTGCCGACGTGGTCACCGGTTTCGGCGAGAACAGGCCTGCGGAGGAGGATCGAAAAACCTGACGCCAGTCGCCGGCCAACGAGCCGCGGGATGGCTGCGAGCTCCTTCACGTCGGTCTCCCGGGCGCGCCTCTGGTGTCGATCGGGGTGCTCCGTCGACGAGAGCGCACACCGCGGTGACGCCGGAGGGGAAGCAGCTGCGGGACTACCTCGAGGCGCTGCTTTCGGCGGTCGCGGCCGAGCCGGGAGATTCGTTCATCAGCCGCCTGGTCCACGGTTCCCCCGGCCGGCCGGGCGACGGCGTCGAGCTCGTCTTCGCCGGTTAACTGGCCACCGCGGGCCTCATCGTGAACGCGTGCCGGGCGGTGCTGCTCACCGAGGGCGCCAGAGAGCGGATCGCCGGGCACCCGGTCACGGGCGAAGTGGTCGACGAGCTGATGCGCTTCGACGGCCCGGCTTTCCGGGGCTCACTGCGGCACGGGGCCACGGCGTAAAAGTTGTGGCCGGGGGGCTCGTGCGCAATAGCGTACGGGCGTGGCGGACTTCGACGCTGTCCAAGTGAACCTGTGGTGCGATGACGTGGAGCGCTGCGCCGCGTTCTTCCGGGGGCTCGGAATTCCCGAAAAGTTCCGCTTCCCTTCGCGTGGCGAGCCCCACCAGATCGAAGTGGAGGCCGCCGGCGCGCGGATCGGGTTCAGCTCGGCCCGCGTGGGCAGTGAGTTCTTCGGCATCGCCACGAGCCCCGGGGGACAACATGGAGGTCCACAGCGTTGACGACCTGCATCGGCGAGCGCTCGACGCGGGTGGCTCACCCGTGGCAATCCCGACCGACGCCGTGTCGAAGTCGCCGGCGGCGCGGGCGGCGAGGATCACCCGGTTCACCTCGGTGGGCTCAACGATGGGGTCGTCACCCGAGTGTCCTCCTTGCGCGTAACGGGGACCATTCCCGTTTGCTCCCCGGTGCGATACGGGGTTAGTCCCCGAATCGGCAAGAGGTGCTCCGATGCCCGACCCGCGGCTGCGCGCCGACGCCTGGCGCGACCGTCAGAACCTGCTGGTGGCCGCCGAAACCGCGTTCAACCCCGAGGGGGCGGGTGCGTCCCTCGACGACATCGCGCGCGCGGCCGGGGTGGGCAACGCGACGCTGTACCGGCACTTCCCGACCCGGCAGCAGCTGATCGACGCGGTGTATGGGAGCGCATCCGCGCGCTCTGTGCGCTGGCCGTCCGGGTGCGGGCCACCGATCCGCCCGGCACGGCGCTGTTCGGCTGGCTGCGCGCGGTGGTCGAGCATGAGATTTTCCTCGGCCGAAAGTACGAGAGGGGCGCGACTCAGCGGGTGCCGGGCCGCCGCGGGACCTAGCTTCCCGGTATGACTACCGAAACGGTCCGGGCGAACCCGCCCGGCACGATCATCGCCGCTTTCTTCGGCTTCCTCGTGTCCACGGTCTCCGCGATCGCCGGCGGGCTGCTCGTCCTGAGCGCGCGCGACGAAATCGCGGCGGCCCTGCGCCGCACCAACCCGTCGATGACGCAGGACCAGCTCGACCGGCTCACCCTGGTCGCGCAGGCCGTCCCGGTCGCCATCGCCGTGGTCATCGCGCTGGTCTACCTGTGGCTGTCGTTCAAGCTGAAGGCCGGACGCAACTGGGCCCGCGTCACGCTCACCGTGTTCACCCTGCTCCAGGGCGCTTCACTGCTGACCACGGAACCGTCGTGGGCGGGCTACGTCAGCTGCGGGGTCGCGGTCGTCGCGACCGTGGTCAGCTACCTGCCACCGTCCAACCGCTACATCGCCGGAGCCCGGCGCGCGGGCTGATCCCGGCCGGTGGATCATGACAGCCATGCGCGGAACGGGAGCCCGAGCCCGGCGCGGCATGCTCGGCACCGAGATCGTGGTGCTCGTCGCGGCGATGGTCGCCGACGTGCTGCTGGCCTTGCGCGGGCCCGGGGGTGGAACCGGCTGGGCCGCCCCGCTGGGCGGGCTGGTGTCCACCGGCACGGCTGTCCCGGTGTTGGTCGTGCTGCGGCGGCGCTTCCCCCGCCACATCGGCGTCCTGGGGAGCGTCGTCGCCGCGCTGTCGGTGCTCGGCACGGTTGTGCCGAGCATCACCGGCGCGCGGAGCCAGCCGCCGATCGCCGAAATCGTCGCGACCGGGGTGCTCGCTGCCTCGGCCGGTCGCAAGCTCGAACCGAGACGCGCGGCCGCGCTGGCACCGGCGCTGGGCGTCGTGATGATCGCGGCGCCGTTGCTGCGCTATCGACCGGACCTCCCGGAGGCGCTGCTGGCCGTGGCGGCCGCGGCGTACTGGGGCGCCTGCCTCGGGGTCGGGCTCATCCTGCGGGCGGCGGACGGCCGGGAACGCGACGCGCTGGAGCGGGTGCGCGGCCAGGAACGGCTGCAGCTGGCCAGGGAGCTGCACGACCTGGTGTCCCACCACGTCAGCGGGATCGTCGTACGCGTGCAGGCCGCCCGCGCGATCACCGAGGCCAAGGCCGATGCGGACAACCACGCCGCGGTCTACCGCGAGATCGAGGAGGCCGGTAGCGCGGCGCTGGCCGCCGCGCGCCGGCTCGTCGGCATGTTGCGGGACACCGAAGGTGTGCCGCCACCGGCCGGCGCCGCCCTCGGTGACGTGGTGCGCGCGGCCACCGGCTCCTTCGCACGAGCCGACATCGCCGAGGAGCTGGACCAGCTTCCGGTGCCGGCCCAGCTGGCCACGACGATCCACCGCGTGGTGACCGAGGCGCTGACCAACGCCCGGCGGCACGCGCCGGCGGCGACCGAAGTGGCGGTCTCCGCGCGCGTCGAGGCCGACGAGCTGGTGCTGGAGATCCGGAACGACGGCGTGCCCGCGACTCCGCTGCCGTCGCCCGGCGGGTTCGGGATCATCGGCATGACCGAGCGGCTGGCCATGCTGGGCGGCACCCTGACCGCGGGGCCCGAGGCGGGCTCGCGGTGGCGGGTCGCGGCCCGCTTGCCGCTCGGCGGCGAAGACGCTCCCTTCGACGCGTTGCCGCGGGGGATCTGATGAGCATCCGGGTACTGGTGGCCGACGACCAGGTGATGGTGCGCACCGGTTTCCGGCTGGTGCTCGACGCCGCGCCGGGCATCGAGGTGATCGCCGAGGCCGCCGACGGGGAGACCGCGGTCCGGCTGGCGCGGCGGTTGCGGCCCGACGTGACGCTGATGGACATCCGGATGCCCGGAGTGGACGGTCTGCGGGCGACCGAGCTGCTGGCCGGACCGGCCGTGGTCGACCCTCTGAAGGTTGTGGTGGTGACGACCTACGACGCCGACGAGAACGTCTACGCCGCCTTGCTCGGCGGCGCCTCCGGGTTCCTGCTCAAGGACGCCGGGCCGCGCGTGCTGGTCGACGCGGTGCGCGCCGCGGCCAACGGCGAGGCGATGGTGTCGCCGTCGGTGACGGTGCGCCTGCTGGCCCGGTTCACCGAAAAGGCCCGGCGACGCGCGGAAGGGACGCCGGCTCTCCTGACCGACCGGGAGTCCGACGTCGTGCTCGCGGTCGCGAGGGGCCGGACCAACGCGGAGATCGCCGACGACCTGCGCGTTTCGCTGTCGACGGTCAAGACGCACCTGGCGAGCGTGCAGCGCAAGCTCGGGCTTCGCTCGGCTGACGGCGATGGTTGACCGGTGTGGAAGACTCGCCGAGTGTGCTGTCAGCGCGGTGACCACTTCACCGGAACCGCCGGCCACCGACCGCGCGGGTGAACCGGCACAGCGGTGGGGGATGGCCGCGCGCCGGGTGGTCCAAGCGGTACTGGACTGGGCTCTTGCCGTCGGCGTGGGGGTGTTCGCCGCGCTCGGCGCCGGTCTGGTCGCCATTCCGTTGGTGCAGTGGGGTTTCGCGCCACCGAAGCTCATCCTGTGGGGACCGGCGATCGCGTTCCTCGCGGTCACCTACGCCTGCGACATCGTCATCCAGATTTGGGTTCCGGTGCGCCGGGGCGGGGTCACCCCGGGGATGCTGGTCATGGGTCTGCGGGTGCAGACCCTGCGCGGGGGGCAGCCCAGGGCGCGCGCCTACCTGATCCGGTGGGTGCTCCTCACGGTCGACGGGCTGCTGCTCGGACTTGTGGCCGTCGTCAGCATCGTGGCGACCAGGCGGCGGCAGCGGATCGGCGACCTGGTGGCGCGGACGCTCGTGGTCCGGGCCGACCGCGCGTAGCGCGACCGGGCGTGCGTCAGCCGCTCGAGGTCCGGTGCTCCAGGTAGGAGACGGCGGCCGGGTGGCGGACCTCGACGGCAGCCAGAACCGCCAGAGCATCGAGGGCACGCCGTCGAGGCCGTCCGGCACGAGCAGTGACGACGCGGTCATGTCGAGCTCGGCCGCGAGATCGAGTCCGCCGCAGGCCCGGCGGCCGGCCAGGTCGGCGCGCAGCCGATCCGGCGCCGGGGCGACGGTGCCCGCGCACCGGCGGTAGAGGTGCATCGGCATCCAGCGGTGCGCCCGCTGCACCCACTGGGTGAGCCGGTACTGCCGGAAGCTGTTCTCCTTGCTCGTGTCGTTCTGCGCTTCGGCGGCTTCCTGGCGCAGCGACCGGATCGAGAGGAAGTCGGCTGCGGCACGCTCCGACCGGGTGGACCGGCGAGCGCTACTGGATCACGAACGGCGCCGACACGTCCACCGTGTACGGTGTCGTCTCGTTCTTGTTCAGCTGCACCACGTAACTGCCCGGCACCACGGCGGGCGGGCCGGACGCGTCGATGTCCGGCGCGCTTTCGGCCAGCGTGGCCGCCGGGAACGACACGCGCACCACCTGTGACCGGCCCGGGTCGAGCGTCACCCGCGCGAAGCCGACCAGCCGTTGCGGCGGGACGACCACCGGGCTCACCGGTTGTGCCACGTACACCGGCACGATGTCGGTGCCGGCGCGGGTTCCGGTGTTGGTGACGGTGAACGTCGCGGTGGCCGTGCCGTCGCGCGCGACGTTCTGCGTCATCGCCAGGTTCGTGTGGGTGAACGTCGTGTACGAGAGGCCGTAGCCGAACGGGAATTGCGGGTTGTACGCGTTGCCCGGACCGTAGGCGGTGCTGGGCAGCTGGTCGAAGAACTTCGGCTGGTCCCCCAGCGGGGACGGCGCCGTGCCGGCGAAGTCACCGGCGACGGCCGGCGCGTCGGACGGCCAGCTGATCGGCAGTTTGCCCGCGGGATTCGTCTTGCCGAACAACACATCCGCCACCGCCGTGCCGGCTTCCGTGCTGCCCTGGTAGGCCATCAGCACCGCGTTCGCCTTCCCCGCCGGGCCCAGCCCGACCGGACGGCCCGCGACAACCACGACGATCACCGGCTTGCCGGTCGCCTCCAGTGCCGCGATGAGGGCCTGCTGGTCGGGCGCCAGGGCGGGCGCCGGGTTATCGCCGAGCCCTTCCGCATAGGCCTTCTCACCCACCACCGCCACATAGGCACTGGTGTCCGCCGCGGCCGCGACGGCGCCGGCCTGGTCCGGCGCGTAGACCGCGGCCGGGTCCGCCGCCCGGATGCCGTCCAGCACGGTGGTGCCCGGCGGGATCTGGTTCTCGGGACCCATGCAGCACACGTGCCCGGCACCCGCCACGCCCTGCCAGCTCACGCTCCAGCCGCCGAGCTGGTCGGTCATCGAGTCCGCGCTCGGGCCCGTCACCACGACCTTCGCGCCTGCCGGCAACGGCAGCGCGTTGTTCTCATTGCGAAGCAAGGTGATCGACTCCCGCGCGGCCTTCAGCGTCTGCTCGCGGCCCGCGGTGACGGCGGCGTCGGCGGCGTTCGCGTCGACGCACGGTTTCGCCGGGTCGGCCACGCACGGCTGGTCGAACAGGCCGAGCCGGAACTTCAGCGTGAGGATGCGCCGCACGGCTTGGTCGATCCGCGCGTGCGAAATCTTGCCCGTGTCGACGGCCTGCAGGATCGCGGCCTGCCACCCCGCCGGGTCGAAGACCTGCGTGCTCATGTCGACGCCCGCGTTCACGGCGGCGGCGATGGCACCCGGGAGATCCGCCGCGATGTGGTAGGCGGTCTGCAAGGCGGAGACGTCCTGGTAGTCGCTGATCACGACGCCCGGGAAGTGCAGCTGGTCGCGCAGGATGTCGGTCAGCAGGTGGTGCGATGCGGTGGCGGGAACGCCGTTGATCGAACCGGAGCTGGCCATCACCGCCCCGGAGCCCGCGTCGATCCCGGCCGCGTACGGCGGCAGGATCGTCGTCTGCAGGTAGTTCATGGGGAGCAGCGCCGCGGCCCGGTCGTGGCCGTTGACGGGTTGCGAGTAGCCGGCGAATTGCTTGACCGTCGCGCTGACGTTCAGCTCACCGCGCTTGCCGGGCGCCTGCATCCCCTTGATGTTCGCGGCACCCATCGCGGCCGCCAGGGCCGGTTGCTCGGCCCACGTCTCGTAGGTGCGGCCCCACCGGTTGTCCCGCGCGATGTCCTGGGCCGGTGCGAAGTTCCAGTTCCAGCCGGTGGCGCGCAGGGCGTCCGCGGTCACCTTGCCACCGGCCTGGGCGAGCGCGGGATCCCAGGTGGCGCCCATGCCGATGGACTGCGGGAACAGCGGCGCCTGCCACGGGTGGCCGAAGCCGTGTACCGCGTCGACGCCGAACACCACCGGGAGGTGCAGGCGCGAGTTCTTGATCGCGAACTGCTGGATGATGTTGTACTCGGTGGCCCAGTCGTAGCCGGTGTTGCCCACCCCGCCCTTGCCCGTGGTGTCGACCGGATTGTCGGTACCGCTCGCGAGAACCGAGCCGACGTGGGCGTCGACCAGGATCTTCCGCAGGCACTCGGGATTGGGCAGGTTGAAGCCGTTGTTCCCGCACGTCGTGCCGTTCGGGTCGGTCAGCGTGGTGACCAGCTGCTGGTCCATCTGGCCGACCTTTTCCGGCAGCGTCATCGCGTGCAGCAGGGCCTCCACCCGCGCCGGCACCGGGCGGCGGGCGTCCAGCCACGGCGCGAGGCCCGGATCGACGGCGGCACTGCTGCCGGCGGTGAACGCGGGGACCGCGAGCAGGGCCGCCGCGGCGAGCACCGTGACGGTGGCGCGGGTACTGCGCCTGTGGTTGCGGAACACCTGACCTCCTTCAGCCGTGGTCGGCACGGACCGGCCGCATGGGTGCGCGCACCGGCACCTTCCGCATGCGTGGGACCGCGACGCACTGAGACACCGTCACACCGACTGGCTTGCCGTTCACCTTTCGGGTTGCTGAGCATTCCGGGGTCGCCTCTGCTGCAGCACGCTCTGATCCCCGGGGAAAGATCTCAATGCACCCTTGCCGGCGTGGGTTGGCACCGTCGTCGGCCCTGCCGTTGCCGGCAGCGCGCACGAATGGGCCAGACCCACCTGCGACCGCGCCGGCACCGATCGGCCCGAAGGTCGCCGTGCAGGCCGGAAACCGGCGCCTCACCCTGTCCAACCTCGACAAACAGCTCTATCCGTCGGGATTCACCAAGGGCGAGGTGATCAACTACCACTCCCGCATCGCCGAGGTTCTTCTGCCGCATCTCGCCGGCCGCCCAGTCAGGTTCATCCGGTTCCCCGACGGCGTTGGCGACGGGAAGCAGCAGTTCTTCGAGAAGAACGTCCCCCACGGCGCCCCGGACTGGCTGCCCACCGTCGCGCTGCCCAGCACGGGCTCCCGCGCCGGCCCCGGCGAAGGCACGATCGACTACGCGCTGCTGGAGGAGCTGCCGGCGCTGGTGTGGGCGGCGAACATGGCCACGCTCGAACTGAGCTCTACGCCGCGATCACGACCGACGACCCGGCGGCGCCGTCGGCCTACGCCAAGAGGCTCGCCCAGCAGCTTGCCCGCGGCACCCGGAGCCGGTCACCGCGGTCATGGCGAAGAACCAGCGGACCGGCCGGGTTTTCATCGACTGGTCCCAGAATCACCCGGATGTTTGAGCAGCCAGGTTTTCACCGCTGGTGTTTGCGGGTGGCCAGGTTGCCCAGCACGACGTGCACGTCCAGCTCGGCGGGCACGTTCTTGTCGATGGTGTGCAGGAACCCGAGGAGTTCCTGGTGCCGACGGCCGCGGCTCGTCGCTCAGGCCGTCCAACCGGTCGGCCACGAACCGCGTCAGCCATTGGGTCACCGTGTGACGGTCCAGGTTCAATTGCCCGGCCACCTCGGTGTTCGATCCGCCCTCGGCGCAAGCCAGCACGATCCGGGCCCGCAACGCCAGCGCCTGCGCGGTCGTCCTGCGCCGGGTCCGACCCTCCAGCGTTCGACGTTCGTCGTCGGACAGGGTCAGTGGCGCCGGCTTCGGACTCGGCATCACCACAACCCAGTCTGGCGCTGAACCAACGACTCAGGACACCGGAGTTTGACCCCCACCCCGGCGTACAACCCGTCCTCTTGAGGATCGACCACGCCGGCGAGCCGATCGGGCCGCCAGTTCGCCGAGGTGGTCAGCCCGGGTTCGACAAGTTCGAAGCCGTCGAGAAGGGCAAGGACCTCGTCTTTCGTCCGCGGGTAGATGTTGTCTTGCGTGGAGCGCATGGTCTCGGCAATCCGCGGATCACTGAGGACGGCGAAGTCGTTGGTGAGATGGGTGAGGGCGAAGTAGCTCCCGCGCGGAAGGGCATCCCGATAGGCGGCGAAGACCCCGCGGACTTCGGGCAGGTAGTGGCCCAGGGTGATGGCCAGCAGCCCGACGGGCTGGTCGAAGTCGAGGAGCCGTTTGGCTGTCTCGGACTGCAGAACGGCTGCTGCGTTCGTTGCGTCGGCTTCAAGGGCTTCGGCGCGGGGGTTGTCTTTGAGAAGCATCCGGCTGTGCGCAACGGCAACGGGTTCGTAGTCGACGTAGACGACCCTGGCCAGCGGATCGACTTCCTGGGCTACTTCGTGCACATTGCCGACGGTGGGGATGCCGGAGCCGAGGTCGAGGAACTGCCGGACGCCTTGGTCGAGCATGAACCGCACGACCCGCCCGAGGAAGGCCCGGTTCCGCCGGGCGACACCGGCGACTCGGGGCTGGATGGCCGTGAGCTTCCGGGCAACATCTCGATCGGGGGCGAGGTTGTGGTCCCCGCCGAGAAGGTAGTCGTAGATCCGCGCCGCACTGGGCCGGGAGAGATCCGCGCCGGCCGGAATCCAGTCGGCACCTTCCTGATCGGTCATGGTCGCTCCCTCGGGTTGGCTCGGCCCACCTTAGCGAGCCGAGCCGGTGTGCGGTCACGACCGGATTTTGCTTGCTCACGCATCTTCTCGTACGGACAGGGCGCGAAGAATCCGCTGCGCCAGCACGTGACGCTGAGAGCCCGCCTTGATCCGCCCCGTCGCGCCCAGTTGCTCCTCGACGGCCTCGACGATTCGCTCGCGTTGGCGAGGTTCGAGTGACCCCAGCATCAAGCAGGCGGTCCACAACGCGTGGTACTGCTCGAACGCCGAGCGGGAATGCGACACCGCATCCAGGACGCGATCGAGATCGGCCAGCCGATTCACATCGCCTCGTCACGCAAGCCGACGGCCCGTTCGGTGTTACCGCTGGCTTCGTGGTAAGGCGACCCGGCGTCCGGATGGGGCTCGACACGATGAAGAAGCGGCCTTCGTTCTCGACGTCGCCGCCGAGAACGCGAAGGCTTGGATGCGCTCCAGTTCGTGGAGGCGCGCGATGTCGATGAGCCTGTCCGCCCTGGGCGCCCCGGCACGCTGCGGGGCCGGTTCGCCGGCGGCCGCGGCACACGAGAACCACGGTCAGGCGAGCGACGCTGGTCCAGAACTGCGGGCAGATGACTCGAAGAAGGTCAATTCGTTGTCGCGGACCGGACGGAGCTTCCTATTCGGCATACGCCCGATATATGGTCGATGGCGCAATGGCGCCAGGACTACCAGGCGGGGGATCTGATGACGAAGGAACAGAAAGCCGCGCGTTGGTTCGCGGCCGCCGGCCTGGGCGCCGCGCTGGCCGTCGCTCCCTTCCCGGCCCAGGCGGCCACGGTACGTCCTGCCGACACCGTCGTGCCACACCTCAGTTGCGGCGGCGGGCGTGTCTTCGTGTGTTCAGTCAGCCCAGCCGGGGGAACCGCGCCGTACGTCGAGTCCTGGAACGGCGGCTCGTTCGCATCCCAGCCGTTTTTCGCCGGACAGTGCTTCAGCTTTGTCCTGGTCGTGACAGTCGCGGTCCGCGACAGCGTCGGAAACACCGGCTCAGCCCAGCAGACCATCATCTGCAACCTGGGTCAAGAGGACGGTTCAGAATGAGTTTGCGGAGGCAGATGACCGAGCAGGCCAAGCTGAGGAGCCGGCTCGTCGTTCGGTGCGGATGCGCAGGCGGCGGAAGTTTTTGAGCCAGGCGAAGGTGCGTTCGACCGGCCAGCGGATGGTGCCCGAGGCCGGTCGACCGGGCCTGGATCAGGTGTGGTCCCCCTGTGAGGGCACGCAGGTGGGTGGAGTCGACCAGTGCGGCGGAGAGGTCCGGCAGCCCGCCGGCGCGCAGTTCGGCGAGCAGGCGTTCGTGCAGCTGCTGCCAGACGCCGGCCTCGTGCCATTCGGTCAGCCGCCGGCGCGCCACGGCGGCTGTTCGACGCCTTCCGCGGCCCGCATTTCACCCTGCTCGGCTTCGGCGAGTCCTGCGCCGGTCCGGTGGCGCGTTCCAGGTGATACCCCGGTCCTTGCGGTTGACCGTGCAGCCGAACCCGATCCGGTCGTTGCGTGCTCCACCTGTACTCCCGCACGGATCCCGGGAAGACCTCGACACCTCGGATTCGGGACAATTCCCGGCCGAGCCCGGAACCGCGCCGAAAAGTAAGTTTCACCGGCGGGTCAAGGATCATTGACCGCGTCGTCGACCGCTCTTATCGTGATTCCTGTCTCTCTGGTTCGGCAACCGGACGAATTCACGGCGCGCAGCAGCCGCATTCCTGAAGGGGGAGTACCCCAATCCCGTCCGGGTCGCGATGCGGACCTGACCCCGGGAAGGCCGCTTCCGGCGGTCTGCCGAGCAGTGGATCTGGCGATGAGGGCGGAGGAAGTGATGAAACGGGTGATCCGCAGCTTGCTGGCGGTGGTGCTGATGCTGCCGTTGACCGTCACCGTGGCGTTCCTGACCGCCGGTTCCGCGGCGGCCGCCACCTTGACCAGGGTCACCGACTTCGGCGCCAACCCCACCAATCTCGGCATGTACGTCTACGCGCCCGACTCGCTGGCGGCGAAACCCGCGCTGCTCGTGCTGGTCCACTACTGCGGTGGCTCGGCGGGCGGGATCTTCAACGGCAACGGGCACGACTACGCGACGGCGGCCGACCGGTACGGCTACCTCGTCGTCGTGCCCGAGGCCACCCGCGACGGGCACTGCTTCGACGTCTCCACGAAGGCGGGCCTGACCCGCAACGGCGGCAGCGACTCCACCGGCATCATGTCGATGGTCGGGTGGGCCCGGCAGCACTACGACGTGGACCCGGGCCGCATCGTGGTCAGCGGCTTCTCCTCGGGGGCCATGATGACGAACGTCCTGGCCGCCGAATACCCGGACGTGTTCGCCGCCGGGGCCGCGTTCTCCGGCGTGCCCGCGGGATGCTTCGCGACCACGGACGGCTCGTTGTGGAACAGCCAGTGCGCCGGCGGGAACGTCGTCAAGTCCGCACAGCAGTGGGCGGACCAGGCGCACGCCATGTACCCCGGTTACTCCGGCGCCTACCCGCGGATGCAGCTGTGGCACGGCGACCAGGACACCACGCTGGCCTACCCCAACTACGGCGAAGAGATCAAACAGTGGACTGCCCTCCACGGGCTGAACCAGACGCCGTCGGCCACCGACCGCCCGCAGTCGTCCTGGACGCGGAACCGCTACGGCGACACCGGTACCCACGCCGCCGTGGAAGGCATCGTCGTCTCGGGCACCGGCCACACCCTGCCGCAGGCCGGGATGCTCGCGTACGCGATTTCCTTCCTCGGTCTCGACAACGGCGGCGGCACCGGAACCCGCAGCGGTCCGGTGCGCTCGGTGGCCGCGGGGCGGTGCCTCGACGTTCCGGGCCGGTCGACGACGCAGGGCACCCGGTTGCAGCTCTGGGACTGCAACGGCGGGTCGAACCAGACGTGGACCGCCACCGCCGCCGGTGAACTGACCGTCTACTCCGGCGACACGCTGCGCTGCCTCGACGCCGAGGCGGGCGGAACCAGCCCGGGCACGGCGGTGATCATCTGGGCCTGCCACGGCGGGGCCAACCAGAAGTGGCGCAGCAACGCCGACGGCACAGTCACCGGCGCGCAGTCCGGACTCTGCCTGGAGGTCGCGGCCGGCTCGACCGCCAACGGGACCGCCGTGCGGCTGGGCACCTGCAGCGCCGGCCAGAACCAGAAGTGGACCGGCCCGGCCTCGACCACGGCCGCCCGGTGACCACGGCAGCCGGCTCGCGCGAGAAGGAGGACACCACGATGTGGCGACGGTTCCGGCGACGCGGCACGGTGCTCCTGGCCGTGCTCGGGGTCGTGCTCGCGCTGACGACGGCCGCGCAGGCGTCGGCCGCCGACAACCCCTACCAGCGGGGACCGGATCCCACCGCGGCCAGTATCGCGGCGGATCACGGCACGTTCGCCACGGCGCAGACGACCGTGCCCAAGGGCAACGGTCTCGGCGGCGGGGTCGTGTACTACCCGGCGGACTCGACCGGCGGGACCTTCGGGGCGATCGCGATCGCCCCGGGCTACGGCACGGAGTGGCGGTGGTACGCGTGGCTGGGCCCGCGGCTGGCGTCCTTCGGGTTCGTCGTCGTCGGCATCGAGACGAACAGCCTCGACGACTACGCCGACGCCCGGGCGGATCAGCTGCTCGCCGCGCTGGACTGGCTGGTGACGAGCAGCCCGGTGCGGGACCGCGTCGACCGGAACCGGCTGGCGGTGGGAGGCCACTCGATGGGCGGCGGCGGCGCACTGGTCGCGGGTACGCGCCGGCCTTCGCTCTTGACCGCCGTCGGCATGGCACCGTATGTGCCCAACGGAAACCTGTCCGGCATCAAGATCCCGACCGTGCTGTTCGGTGGGCAGACCGACACGACGGTCACGCCGTCGTACCTGGCGAGCGCCTATTCCACCATCCCGGCGGCCACCCAGCGCGCCTACCCGGAGATCGCCGGTGAGGGCCACGGGTTCGCCGCCGGTGGCGGCGGCGGGAATTCCGGCGCCTTCGCCCGGGTGATGATGGTGTGGATGAAGGTGTTCATGGACGCCGACACCCGGTACTCGTCGTTCCTGTGCCCGTCCCTGTCCGACACGAGGGGGATCTCGAAGTACCAGGCGAGCTGCCCGCTCGGGCCCGGCGGGACGACCCCGCCCACGGACACGTCCCGGCTGGTCAACGCCAACGCCGGCCGATGCCTGGACGTGCCGGGCCAGGTCCAGGCGAACGGCACGCAAGTGGCGCTGTGGGACTGCAACAGCGGGGACAACCAGCGCTGGAAGACCACCGCGGGCAAGCAGCTGCAGGTCTACGGCAGCAAGTGCCTCGGCGCCGACGGTAGTTCACCCGGCGCGAAGGCGGTCATCGGCGACTGCGACGGCGGAACGGCCCAGCGGTGGAACACCAACGCCGACGGCACGATCACGAACGTCCAAAGCGGACTCTGCCTGGATGCCTCCGGTGCCGGAACGGCCAACGGCACCAAGGTGATCGTGTGGACCTGCAACCACGGCGCCAACCAGCAATGGACCCGGAACTGACACACGCCGGCATCCCGGATCACGCCGATGTTCGGGTCGCCGTCGGCGGTCAGCGCGTACACGCCGTCAGCGAGTTGGAGAAAGCGGCCCGGGCAGCGAAGCTGCCGGCGGATCAACCGGCGGCCGATCGTGCTGGGCGGACGATCCCGACGGCCACGGCGAGCAGAAGTGCGCCGGCACCGACGACGAGCAGGGCCGGGGAGAGGCCGGTGGTGGCGCCGCCCCAGTGCCCGGGTGAGCAGGGCGGGCAGCAGCAGCCCGTTGCCGAGGCCGGTCACGACCGCGCCGAGCACCACGACCGGCACCGAGGAGGCCAGCGCGAGGACGAGTCCGCAAAGGACGAACGCCGCGGGGATGGTGGCGGCGGGACCCGGCTTGGCGAGCCGGGGGAACAGGTACGCCGCGACGGCGGTGGTGGCCGAGCAGAAGGTGATGCAGCTGCCGCGGGGCTCGGACGTGCCGGTGATCGTGGAGCGGCGTTCGTCCGGGCCGTGGCTGTTCGCCTGCTTGGCCACGATGTACTACTCGGCGAGCGCCGCGGCCAACAGCCCGACTTCGGTCTTCATGGCGGTGGTGACGCGGACGACCGCGACGTCGAGGTGGTCTTCGAGCAAGGAGGAACGCGTCGGCGACGACCCGGCTGATGTCCAGTTCGAAGATGTGGGCGATCCGCAGGTGCTGCGGCGCAGGGTTCGCGCAGCATCCGGTCGGCGGTGGCCGGCAACCGGTGGGCGAGGGGACAGGAACCGCTCGCCGCGCGAGGTCAGGGTGACGTGGCGGCTGTTGCGCGTGAGCAGCGGGCGGCGTCCGGGCCAACGCGATCATCCCGGGCCCGGTCGCGACTGACCTGTGTCTCGGCACCGGCGGCGTCGCCGAGACGGTCGCGGCCACCACCGGGGCGAATCCGGGGTCGGTCACCGGCGAGGCCGCCGCCCACGCCGTCACCGGCCGCTTCACCCGGCCCGCGGAGGTCGCGAATCTCGCGGCGTTCCTGGCCGGTGACCGGTGGCCGGCACCATCACCGGCGCCGTGTTCACCGTCGACGGCGGCTACAGCACCGAACTCACTGAACGGCCGAAGTCATTCCAGCGGGCTCGAGAGCATTGGCACAGCTCATCGCCGAGTCCGGGGCCGCCCCGGTGCGCTGGAGGTGGGTCTCGCCCCAGACCCTGACTCCTTCGACGACGGGCAGGACAGTGGTCCCGTAGGGCGTGAGCCGGTAGAGGACGCGCGCCGGGACCGGTCCGGTCACCACGCGTTCGACGAGACCGTCGGCTTCGAGTTCGCGCAGCTGTTCGGCCAGCACCTTGGGCGCGATGGGCGTGGCTCGGCGGCGAAGGCCGGCGAAGTGGCACTCGCCGTGGGCGAGCCAGTAGAGCAGGGTCAGCTTCCACTTCCCGCCGATCGCGGCGAACGCCGCGGCCATCGGGCAGCCGGGCAGCGGGTTGGGGCGGGAGGGGTTACCCGCAGGTGCCTTCTTGTTCATGGCGGTGCTCCACTCGGATAGTCGAACCATGACGGTGCCATACAGACGAATCCTCATCGCGGGCCTCTCGGCCCTCATCTTGGTCCTGACGGCGGCGTCAGGCGACGCTTCAACGCCGCCCGCGTCGTCGACGACCGCCGATGGCCAACAAGACTTCGCGTGGGAGATCGGCACGTGGCGCAGCACGGTGCGGGTGCTCGCCGAGCCGCTGTCGGAGACCGCGGACACCTGGCTCCAGTTCGCGGGCACCAGCACCGTGCGGCCACTCCTGGACGGGCGGGCGAACGTCCTCGAGTTCCAGGTCTCAGGGCCGAACGGGCGCATCGACGCCCTCAACATGCGGCTGTACGAGCCCCAGTCACAGCGGTGGAGCCTGACGTTCGTCAACATCCGCGACGGCCTGCTCACCCCAGCGGTGTACGGCGGCTTCCACAACGGCAGAGGCGAGTTCTACGGCGACGACCAGCTCGGCGGCCAGCCGATCGAGGTCCGGTTCCTCATTTCCCGGCCGACCGCGGACGAGGCGAGGTTCGAGCAGGCGTTCTCGGCTGACGGCGGAACGACGTGGGAAACAAACTGGATGGCTGTGGATCGCCGGATTCGCCGCTGAGAAAAATCCGAGGGAGGTGCACCTCGGAGTCGCGCCGTCCGGTGGCGGACTGCACGAGCCTGCGGCGGGTGGGGTGGCCGAACCAGGCCACCCCACACATCGCGCGCGGTACCACTCCGTGACTTTGTCGTCGGCGGAGTCAGGCAGTCAGCACCCCGTACCCTCGCCACCGAACCTGATGCGCGTCGCGACGCGGGACATCGGACCGCCCGGCAACCAGAGCCGGCGCCATGGTTCCGTGACCACCACCTGCGCATGCCTCAGGGGCGGAACCAGACGAGAAGGGCTTGAGTGATGTAAACGCTTACACCAGATGAATGCCTGACGGCGGATGAGGCGGCCGGCCGGCCCCGACGCCGGCCGGCCACGGATATCTCAGACGCTGACGGTGATCTTGGCGGTGTACCCGGTGGTGACGTCACCGGTGACGGTGGGCATCTGCCGGCTGTAGCCGTCCCTGAAGACCATGTCGCTGCTGAGGCTGATTCGCCGGTAGTTCGACAAACTGGTCGCGTAGGCCGTGGTGCTGAAAACGGTTTCGCAGATCGCCGCCGGCATGGCGAGCTGCGAGGTGCGCCGCGGCGTGGCGCTGGCGGTGGCCTGGGTGAGGGTGTCGTAGACCTCGAAGTGGGCGTGGGGCCAGCGGCCGGAATAGCAGCCGGGGAAGATCGCCTGGAAGGCGAGGGTGCCGGTGCGGTCGGCAACCTGGACGCCGCGGAGGTAGTTCTGGTTCAGTTTCCCCGCCGAGTACAGGGTGTAGGCGCCGTCCTTGTCGCACTGCCAGATGTAGAGCGCGGCGCCGCTCAGGGGAGCGCAGGTGGCCGCGTCGAGGAGAGTGATCTCGTACCGCAGCGGGACACCGGTGGCGACGCCGCTGAAGGGGCCGAAGCTCGACCGGATGTCGCTGCGGACGATGCCGCTCTGCGTCAGGATGTCGGGACCGTTGCTGCCGTCGGCGGGGTAGGGGCCTGCCGTTTCCGAGGGAACCTTGCCGACGCACGCTTCCACGGCCGCGCTCGCGGCTCCGGCCCCGCCGGCGGCGATGGCTGCGACGGCGCCGCCGGCGGCGAGGCCCACGGCGCCGAGGAGCTTGAGCGCGCGACGGCGGTCGTAGAACGTCTCGAGATCCGCGGCCAGCCCGCGGTCGAAGATGTCGTGGTCGTGGTGGTTTGTCACCAACGCCTCCTGTGTCCGGGTGATGGGAACACAGGGTCGAACGGCAATCTAGGAGAACGCTGGGAATTCGGCAACGTTTTGATATCGCGCGCGGATATCGCTTTCTATTGAGTCTTGACTACGACATTTGCGGCAACGCGCTGGAGCGAATGGGTCCCGTCGAAAGTCGTCGGCTTTATAAGATGCGAGCGGTCGTGCGAATTCGACGAATTCGCCGAGGGGTGCCGGAAACGGCTTGATTCTATATCGGACAGTTTGTTGGTCGGCCACCCAGTCGTTGAGGAACCTGGGGCATGCCCAGTCCCGGCCACCGCGTCGACTGCTGATCGGCTGGTCGGAGGTCGGCCCTGGCCTGTTGCCGGCGATCGGGGCGACGAGTCGCGTGCCGGTCGCCGGCGTCACAGGGCGGCCGGAGCCGGCTGTCAATGCGAACTCGGACGACGGTGTACCGGAGAGTCAACCTCGACTTTGCCTGTCCGACTCGGGGTGGCGCTGCTCGGGCTCGCCGGCTCGTCAAGATCGTCCGGTCTGAGTTCGAGGAGCAGGCCGATGCCCGGCGCCCCGCGGGCGACGTGCTTGGCGAGGCACTGGACGGGGCGAGCCTGGCAGCATGAATCGACCGCCTGAGGGTCTCGCCCCGGCCTTACTCGTTGATCTTCGGGTGTTCATGGAGTCAGCGGTTGCCAAGCGAGTCGCTCCTGGGAAGAGTGCGCAGGATGTTCACCGGCGCCTTGCTCTTCGATTTCGATGGCCTGCTCGTCGACACCGAGTCTGCGGCGCTGCGCGCGTGGCAGGAGACGTTCAGGGAGCACGATACCGAGCTTCCCCGGTCGGCGATGCTCGCCTGGCTCGGCCGCCGCACGGATACGCTCGACCCAGGGGAGACTTGGCTGAAGGCGAAGGCGCGGATAGTTGCACTGCTCGAGGACGAGGGCCCTCGTGCCGGCGTGGTGACGTATCTCGACACCGCTCGTGAACACGGCCTTCGGCTCGCGGTGGCGTCGGGAGCGACTCGGGACTGGGTGGTTCCCCGGCTGCGTGACGTCGGCCTGCTGGACGCGTTCGACGCCGTGGTCACCGGCGACGGCCGTCCGTCGAAACCGGCCCCGGACGTCTACCTGGCCGCGCTCGACGCGGTCGGAGCGGAGGCGGCGATCGCGTTCGAGGACACGCCGGTCGGTGTCACCGCCGCGAATGCCGCCGGGATTTCATGCGTGGCGGTGCCGAACCCGGTCACCGCGGTGCTGGACTTTCCGACGGCCGCACAACTGACATCGCAAAGGCCGGCCAGTTCGCAGCCTCTTTCGACGCCGTCCTGGCAGACCTCAACTCTCAGCGAGTCAAGCGGCAGCGGCTTCTCGGAGGCATGATCAACGAGTACGAACGAGCCGCGTAAAGCCACTGGCCAGCGCCGGTGACCGACTTTTGCAACCCACACGTAGTCCCGCACATCGTCACGAATGCTCTACCACGCGCCGCCCGAGTGCCTTGTAGTAATAAGTGCTTCGCCACGGCACCTCAGCGAGCACTTCACGCTGCAGAAACAATCCACTACGGACACTTTTTCACTGCCGTGCCGGTAGGATTCCTACGGGCTTCGATGTCGGCCTGTTCGTAACCTGCTGGTCCGATACCTGGACGAACGACCCGTCTGCACCTTTTTCCTCCTTGGCTTTGCCCAATTGTAACGGTCTAAGCATAAACCAAGAAAGTGCGTAACGGTGAGGTGTCTGCGGCACGACATCCATGGTGACACCACATGATTCACCTGGTCGATCACAGCGGAGCCGCTGAGTGGCAGTTGGCGGCCCGCTACCTTGGCTGTCAACCTACGAGACCTCGTCGCACTCCGTTTTTTGGCAACCCATTCGACGAGCAATTCACTCAAGCCTTCTGAAATTGTGCACAGGAAGAGTAACCCATGAAGGGCAGACCGGGTCGGCGCAGCGGCGAGCCAGTCGCTGGAAGAGAGGATTCTGCGGGAGCCTGGCCGTGAAGGCCTTTGCTCGCCGACGCACCATCCGACGTGGCGCGGTCATCGCCTTGATCGTCGTCGCCGAGCTGGGCCACGCGGGCCCCCACGGCATCCCCCGATTCGCTTTCAGGTCAGCCGATCGCCCCGGCGACGCCTTCCGCGCCCGGAACCACCCCGCTCGCGCCGACCGATACCACGTCCATCGACGAGCCCTCCGGCTCCAGTGAACCGGAGCCCGTTACTCCCTGACCGCCGGAACCGTCCCGCAGTGCACCACCGCTCCGCCCAGGTTCACGACCGACCCATTTCCTGGCCCTCGGACCAAAGATTCCGCCTGGACCGCCCAGTTCCAGGCCGTCCGCTAGGCCGGGAACCACCCCCGAACGGGCGGCACCAACGACAACCACGAGACTGCCCCGGCCTCGCGGTTGTCGCACACCATCGATGGATGCGAGAATGGAGAAAACCATGCGTAGTAAGGGGAAGAACAATCCACTGCCGCTCATCCACGCCGCCGTAGTGGCCGTCAGTGTCTTCTCGATCGGCGCGGTCGTCCAGCACAACATCGCGAACGGCGCGGCAGGCTCGCCCGAGTCCGTCATCCACGCCACGGTTCCCGGCACACAAATCGGCGTTCTGCTGCCGGGTGAAACCGCGTACGTCACCCTCACCCTGACGAACCCGCACGCCAACACGAAGGCCGAAGTGCAGCCCATCTCCGCCGGCGACATCGTCATCGACACCCTCGCGAACCCCGCCGACAAGCCCTACTGCCACGACCAGATCGAACTGTCCACCGTCGGCGCGGACCCCCACCTGCCCACCCTCGCGAAGCACGAGGCCAACCACCCGTACAAAATGATTGATGCCGTGAAGCTCAAAGCCGACACCGACGTACGCTGCCAGGGCATGACCTACCACACCACATGGTTCGTCCACTTCAAGGCCGTCCACTAACCGTGGTGTTGTTGCCGGGTCTGTCCGCTGCTCGGCAGCGGCAACACCTTCGGTGTGCCGGTGGTGTTGCCGCTGCCTTCCGGTGCTATTGGCCCTTCATGCCGCTGCTGCCGTTCGTCAGAGGCAGACGCCAATGCCGCCGGCCGCGCCATTGGCGCCGTTGACACCGTTGATGCCGTTGACGAGGGCGATGACGTCCGTGCCGCCACCGCCGGTGACGGTCCCGGAGTTACCGACACCGCCGGCACCCAAAGTGCCGCCGGAGCCGCCGGGGCCGGCCGCACCGGGGAGGCAGCCGTTGCCGCCGTTTCCGCCTGCGCCGCCGTTACCACCCTTGCCACCGGTCACGGTGAGGGTGTCGTCACCGAGCCCGCCGTTGACGGTCCCGTTGTTACCGACACCGCCTGCTCCGCCCGCGCCACCGGCTCCTCCGGCGCCACCGGGCGCGCCGAGGCCGTTGCCGTTGCCGCCCTTGCCGCCGGTCCCGGCGTTGCCACCGGCCCCGCCGGTGACTTTGATCGTGTCAACGTTGCCACCACCGGTGACGGTGCCGGAGCTACCGAGACCCCCGGCACCGCCGACGCCGCCTTTACCACCTGTGCCGCCGCCGTGCCCCGCGCCGGAGTTCCCGCCGTTACCGCCTGCGGCACCGAGGCCGCCCAGGACGGTGATGTTGTTCGTGTCGGCATCGCCGGTGATGCTCCCGGAGTTGCCGATCCCACCGACGGCACCTGCGCCACCGACGCCGCCTACGCCACCCGCACCGGCGGAGGGGCCGCCGTTGCCGCCGTTGCCGCCGGTGTTGCCAAGGCCACCGGCGCCGCCGGTGACGGTGACGGTGTCGTTACCGGCACCGCCGTGGATGGCTCCCGCGCTGGCGATACCGCCGGCGCCGCCGGCGCCCCCGACACCACCTGCGCCCCCTGCGCCACCGAGGACTCCGTTACCGCCTCCTCCGCCGAGACCGCCCGCGCCGCCTGCGCCACCGATGACGGTGATGCCGTCCACGCCGTCACCGCCGTCGATGATCCCGGCGGTGGTGACGCCGATACCGCCGACACCACCGGCCGCGCCGGCCCCACCGGCGAAACCGGCCGGGTGTGTGCTGGTGCCGTTGGCGCCGGCACCGCCCGCGGTGCCTATGGAGCCTGCGGTGCCGGTAACGAGAATCGTGTCGTTGCCGCCGACGGCGAGGATGCTGCCGGCAACGGGGGCGCCGGTGATGGTGATGCTGTCGTTGAAAGCGGTGCCGGTGAGAGTTTGACCGCCGGGAATGCCTGCGGTGCACACGATGTTGTCCCCGGACCCGTTGGGGGTTCGGGTGCACCCGACCGGATCAGCGCTGGCTATGCCAGGGGCCAGCAAAGTCAACCCTGTCGCGAGACCCAAACCGGTCAGGCCCCGACAGACCCGTCCGGCCGTGGTCATCCGTGCTGTCGGTCTCATGATCAATCTCCACTCGTGGGGTGGATCCGGGCTGTTGCCACGGTTCCGAGTGGGTTGATGACCAGGGTCCGGGACCACTACCCGGGCCACAGCGTTCACCCCCTCAGCTCGGTTGGCAAGACGATGGGTGGCCAGTCACCCCCATGCGAGTGGGTTTCTTTGAATGGAGTGAATACGGGGTTGGGCTGCCCAGACGCGACGCTCGCGGTGGTACTTCGTCTCGACCCAGGACACGATCGCCAGTATCGGCTCTTCGCGGGGGGCGCCGGCGACGCGTGTCCAGGACGTTTCTTTGCAGTAAGGAAAGAATGATTCCATTTGCGGCGTTGTCACCGCACGCGCCGACCCGGCCCATCTATTTATCCGGCAGATTGCCCTGTGCGAGGTAGGCGGCGTTTCGCTGGATCTCGTTCTCCTGTTCGAGCAAGCGGTTGCGTTACGCAGTTCCTGCAGATCAGCGGACTCGTCCCGGGTGCCGTCCTCGACGCCGGCGCCGCGCAACCAGTTGGCCGGGCAGGAATCGGAGATCGGGCCTCGCCGCGGCGGGTGTGCTGCCGCGATCACGGTGGGTCACCTCGGGAGTACGGGTCGACAAGCGTGGTGGCAGGGCAATCACGTCCCGCCGGCTTGAGCGCCTGGCATCGGATCACCCCGGGGTCGGCGCGTGGACAGCAGGCATTGCACCGGGAGACCGTGGGCCGCCGCTCAGCAGGCCGATCGCCGGCGGCTGGACGACGCCCAGCCGGAGCACGCACCGCGCATCGGTACCGAATCCATCCGGTCGACGGATCGCCGGGCGGGAGGCTGCAACCGGTGCACGGTCCCGTTCACCTCCCAGGTTGCGGATCTTGGTATCGTCCCGCGTTCGTTGAGGTCCGGAGCGGAGGGGCACCGTGAACAAGGCCGATCGGCGACGCCGCAGACGCAGGCCGAACCTCCGCCGGCAACCCGTGCCCGCTGCACAACCCTCCGAGACGCCGAGTCCGCCTTCCCCGAGGAAGCGTGCGCCTGTCCTGATGGCGGGTTTCGTGCTCGCCGCGGCGGTGCTGGGCATGGGGATCGTGCTCCACGTGCTCGGGTGGACCGCGCTGAACAGTGAGGCGGGTGGCAACTGCGGCCGGTTCGAGGGACCCTGCCCGCAGGGGCTGACCGGGGTGCTCTTGCTCGCCTTCGGGTGCACCTTCGCGGGGCTGGGCGGACTGGCCTTCATGGACAGCGCCCTCGAGAAGCGGGGGACACTGCCACGGCGCCACCGCCGCTGGAGCGCGATCATCGCCGTCGTCGGGGTGCTGGCCGGCGTCTGGCCGGGTGCGCTGGTCTACGACGGACTGCGCGGAGAGTTCCTGGAGGTGCGGTGGTCCGCTCCGCTGGACCGGCCCGCCGGCGTGACGGGTGTGGGCAGCTGGGTCGACGGTGACCTCGTGGTGCGGGCCCGCACCGACCGGCTGGTCGGCTACACCACCACGGGGACCGCCTGGACGACGGAGGTCCCGGGCCGCGCGGCGCTGTGCACGATGAGCCGGGACGTCGAGGACGGCGTCGGCCTGGTCGGGTGGGCGGCCGACGGCCAGCCGTGCGCAACCGTCGTGGCGGTGGACCTGCGCACCGGCAAGTCCCTGTGGCAGCTGACGCGGACGGCGAGCGACCGGTACGGCGACACAATTGCCGGCGACGAGCTGGCGGTCACCCCGGGGCTCGCGGTCTTCACCGAACCCACCGGGCTGAGCGCCGTGGGACTGCGCGAGCACGACGAACGGTGGCGCCTCGACGTTGAACCGGGGTGCACACCTGCCGGAGTGGCAGCGAGTGCCGACCAGGTGGCCATGCTGGTCAACTGCGGGAACGCGGGCCTGCGCGTGGTCGTTGTGGACCCGGCGAGCGGGCGGGAACGCTGGCGGGCGGAGGTGCCGGTCGAACCGCCGATGGCCTCGGTGGCGCTGCTGGCGGCGCGCCCGGTCGTGGTGCGCGCCGTCGAGGAGGGCAGCCGGACCGAGGACGTCGTCATCTCCTTCAGCGACGAGGGACAGGTGCAGGCCCGCATCCCCCGCTCCGGCCCGGACTACGACATGCCGCCGGTCGAGCAGGCCTACTGGCGGGCGCGACCGGTCCGCCGGCTGGTCGTCCGGGACGACCTGTTGATCGCTCCCGTCAGCGCCCCTGGTGAGGACCGGCGCACTGCCGTGGCCGCGTTCTCGCTGAAGACCGGGACACAGCTGTGGCGCACGGCCATCGACGGTGACGTGGTCACGGTCGAGTCGACGACCGGTGGGCTGGTGGTGGCGACCAACCGGCTCTACCTCGACGAGCTGTCACCGGCCGACGGCGCCGTAACGGCGACGCTCCCGGTCCGCGGTGAGTGGTGGGTCTACGACGTCGACCTGCGCAAGGTGGGCGACAGGTACGCCGTCATCGCTTCCGACGGCACCAAGGAACCACCCGTCGTAATGGTCGGCTAGTACCTCGGCAAGGAATCACCAGGTCTGCCCGGGATCGGGTGCTGCGGCGGCCGACCAGCTGAGTTCGGGCCGGCCGCCCGTGAGGCTGCTGGCCGCGATCCGTCCACTGTGCGTCAAGGCAACGAGAACGCCGGGCATGCCCGGCGTTCTCGGTCACGATTTCGGACATGGTGAAGACCTCGATGTGACGGGAGAAAAAAGGGGACGTCGACAGGGCCCGCACCGGCACTGCCGGGGGCCTGCACACTCCGGAGCTATCCGGAGATGTCGACGTCACCTGCCACGACTGCGCTCCTCGAAAGAGATCTTCGGCCCGAAGGTACCAGGGTTGTCCGCGGGGCGCCGGATGACCACGGTGGATGCGAATCGTGGTCACCGGAGCGACGGGCGGCCGGGCCGGCCGAGCTGCCGCGCGAGCGGCAGCGCCGCCGTCACCTCGTCGATCAGCTCGGCGAGTTCGGCCGGCCGGGAAAGGAAGGGGGAGTGACTGCCGGGCAGGTGCCGGACCACGGTCGTCATCCGTTCCGTGATGGCCCGCTTGACGATCGGCTCGGGCATCGCCCGGTCGTCGTCGCAGACGATGAACGCCGAGGGGATTTCCCGCCGTGCCGTCCGGGGCAGCTCTTCGGTGAACGCCTTCGCGGGAGCCATGAGCGCGTGTATCACCGCGGGCGAAATTCTGTCGCCACGGCACGTGCCCAGACCTGCGGTCGCGATGAGCCCGCCCAAGGCGTATCCACCCGGCAAGGGTGCGTCCTGCCCGTCGCACGGTGGGGGTGGCAGCCCGCTCGAGCCGGGCCGGGGCCGGGGAACTCAAGCCTCGACGGGAGGTGCCGGGGTGCCCGCCTCAACGCCTTCAACGCCGCATGAGAGTGCACCCCGACGGACAACCGATCAGCGGCAGGACCGGATGTTCCGACGAGACAGGTTGACGGGTCGCGGGCCGGCGCCGGGCGCGGTGGGTGGTCGGGAGCTTTGCCGGCTCCGCCCGCTACCCGATCGTCCTGGCGCGACTCCGCCGGGAGTTGCGGATCCGCGCCTCCATCGATGGGCTCGTCCGCGGCCGGAACACGCCTCAGCTGGGCTCCTCGTACCTGATGTGGTGCCTGGAGGCGATGGGATTGACCTTCACCGGATCCAGCTCGCCATCGGTGAGTACCGACGGACCGGCCTCGAAAAGATCTTCCAGGTAGCACTCCCAGCCGCCGGGCGAGGAGATCTGCAGAACTCGCGGCGGCGGGTCGGACGCGGGGCGCAGCGCGTGCGGCACTCCGTGCGGCAACAACACGAACGTGCCCTTCGGAGCGGTGAACGCGCGGTCGTCGAACTCGACGCCGAGGTCACCGGCCAGGACGTAGATGCACTCGTCCGCGATGTCGTGCGCATGCCGGGGGATGGCACGGGCCACCGTCGTCTCCAGCATGGAGAACCGGCCCTCGGTGTCCGCGGTCATCGCCTTCACCGCGAATGCTGGTGGCAACGGGACTCGACCGGGTCGTACGGCGCCCGGTTCGAGCAGGATGAAACGGTCGTCGGTCATGGGTGTCCTTTGCTCGAGGGGAACCGGAATCGGAGTTCCGGTCCTGGTTCGTCGTCAGCCGTTGACCTCGCGCGCCACCGCGAGCTGCTGCTGTTTGTGCTCCCGCTCGTGGAGCAGATCGGTGGTGTGCCGCCGGACCAGCACGTCCTGCACGGCCCGCTCGACCCCGACCCAGGCCCGGACCCAACCGACGCTCTCCTTGCACCGCACGTCCTGGGTGGCGACGGTGATCTCGTGCGGAGAAGGCCGGCCCGCGGCGAACGCGGGGTCGTTGATCGCGGCGTCCGGCCGCGCGTAGTGGAAACCCGCTGCCGCCATGCACCGCGACCACGCTTCGGCCGCCGCGGTCACCGGCGGTGTGGTCCGGGTGATCTCGTGGCTGCGGCCGCTCAGTGCGAAGCTCACCGGTTCCTGGCCGGGCTTCGCGTCGCTTGCGAGTGTCCGGTTCGCCTCGCCCGCGCAACCCCCGGCGGGCACGTCGCGGCCGCCGACCTTGCCGGCGTGCACGCCGGTGATCGCCGAGACGACGTCCGGCGGAGGCTGATGAGCGGTGGTGCCGGTGCCGTGTGCGGCGAAGACCGCCGGGTCGCGGTAGCCGTAGGCCGCGGCCTCGCCCGCGTCGACGAGACCGTACCGCCGCGGCTTGGCCGCGTCCCGCACGGGATCGACCACGGGGAAGGTGAACTCGAGTCCGTGGTCGGCAAGACAGTGCTCCATCAAGGTGTTGCGCGCCTTGACGACCTCCAGTTCTTCGGTCGGTGTCAGCACTGACCGGTCCAGCGGGAGGTCGAGGCCGTGCACCGCAGACAGATCGGCGGGCACCTTCCCCAGCGCGGCGTCGAGATCAGCCGCGTCGAAGCCGGACGTGGCAACGGGTGCCGTCGAGCAGCCGGCGAGCGCGGCCATCGTCACGGCTGCGGTGACGAACCCGGCCGCTCGGCGGGGCAAGCGGTCGGATGTGACCACGGCTGGACCTCCGAGGGGCGTTCGGGGTCGCGCCGCGTGGGCGCGACCCCGAACTGTCCGGCTAGAACTGATCGCGGTTGGCGCAGTCGGAGTAGGCGCCGAAGCTCGCCGGCCACTTGAAGCTCGCGTTTTCGTTCTTCATGGTCGCGTTGAAGTTGCCCGAGGCGTAGGCGCCGAACGTCTGCGACGCGAAGCTGCCGTTGCAACCGCTGTTGTAGTAGACCGTTGCGTAGTAGGCCCAGTTGTTGACGGCCGAGGCGGCGTTGTTCTTCACCTGGACGCCGCGGCCGTTGGTGCCGCCTTCGTTGAACGTCTCATTGTCGAGGTTGCCGTCGGAATCCACGTAGTCGGCGCGGGCGCCGGCGAAATTGCTGTTGAAGTAGAAGCAGAAGTAGCCGGCATCGCATCCGTGGATCACCGTCGCCGGCTGCGCCGGAGCGGCCTCGGCAGCCGGGGCCGCGGCGGCCATCAAAGTGGTGGCGGCGGCCACGCCGATCGCCATTTTCCGGACTTTCGACATCATATGCTCTCCTCAGTGTGATTGTGCTTTGTCGGGTCGAACCGCTCGCGAAGGATCGAGCAGGTGGCGGTGCAAGAAGGACAACTCGGCCTCGACGGCCTGCTCGTGGCCGTCCAGGAAGGGCTCGTAGTGGCCGCCGGGCATCCGGACGAGTTCCCCGCGGGGTGCGCGCCGGGCCGCGCGGACGCCCGGTTCGGCGAACGCCGTCTGATCCTGGTCGCAGACGAGGACCAGCAGCGGGCACCGCACGCGGGGAGTGTCGCGGCCTGGCCGGTAGAAGCCGAACCAGAGCGGGGTACGGGCGGCGATCGACTGCTGCCATTCCGGGTAGCGGTTACCCGGATTGAGCGCCCGGTCGCCGTCGAGACCGTCCGGCGTGGTCAGGAACGCGGCCGTGCTCGGCTCCCCGGCGAGCGGCACGAGCAGGGGCTGCCTGCCGAACAGGCTGCCCACGGCGTCGAGGAGACCTCGGCCGATGAGACGCAGCATCGGGAGTGGCTTCCGGTGACGCATTGTCTTGAGCGCGGCCACCCGGCCGTCGGCCAGCGGCGTCTGCGCGATCGCCGCCGCCAGCCGGGGGTTGCGCGCCGCGAGCCGGAAGGCGTGGCCGCCGGAGAGGGAGAAACCCCAGATCGCCAGCTTCGCCGGGTCGACGTTCGGCAAGGTGGGGGCGAAGTCGATCGCCGCCTGCCAGTCGGCCAGCTGCTCCTTGACGCGAATGACCTGGCGCGGCCGGCCCCCGCTCTCCCCGAAGTGCCGGTAGTCGAGGGCGAGGACGGTGAACCCCACCTCGTGGAATCGCCTGGCGAACGGGTCGGTGCCCGGTTCCTTGGTCACCCCACCGCCCGCTGTCATGATCACGCAGGCGCCGTTGGTTCCCGGATAATGCCAGGCGACGCACTCGGCGTCACCGCTGACGAACCGGACCTTTTCCCGGTCTTCGGACACGCGCACAACGACCTCCCGGTTGATGCGACTCGGCGGTGGCAAAGCCTTCTCGCGGAAACGTCCGCGACGGATCGTCTCCGGTGTCACCCGGCCGCCTCGAAGTCGGCGACGTGGTCGGCGGCCCATTCGGCGAAGGTGCGCGGCGGGCGGCCCAGGATCTTCTCGAGTTCCGGCGTCGGCGGGAACTGCGGGCGTGTTCGGTGCGCGGCGTAGCGAGCCATCATCGCGGCGACGAACGGCTCCGGCAGCCCGTTGGCCACCATGCCGCGCGCCGCGGTTCCGGCCGGGACTTCGTGGAACCGAAGCGGTTTCCCGAGTGCGACGCCGATCTGCCGGACCATCTCCTCATGGGACAGCGACTCCGGGCCGGTGAGGTCGATGCGCCGGCCGAGCAGTTCGTCGTCGGTGAGGGCCTTCGCCAGCACCGCGGCCAGGTCGCGTTCGTCCAGCGGCGACTCCTCGAAGCCGGCGTACACGTAACGGACGTCGTCGCCCGCACGGATTTGCCCGCCCCACGCGGTCAGCGCGTTGACCGCGAACGAGCTGGGCCGCAGGCTGACCCAGCCGAGACCGCTGGTCGCGACCGCGTCGTCGGCCTCTTTGTTGCGGTCGCCGCGCAAGCGCGACGGCTGCGCGTCGAGCCGATCGTCCACATTGGCCGCAGCGAGCGCCACGACCCGGCGGACGCCGAGGTCTCGAGCCAGCGCGACGACGTCATGGGCGGCATCGCCGACGGCGCGCGAGTGGAGGAACAACGCGTCCGCGCCGCGCAACGCGCCCACGAGGGTTCCCGGCCGTTGCGGGTCGCCTTCGACGACCTCGACACCGGCGGGCAGCCCCGCATTTCGCGGCGAGCGCGTGACGGCGCGAACCTGGTGGCTTTCGACGAGTTCGGCGGCCAGGAGGCGTCCGATGAGTCCGGTGGCCCCGGTGAGCACGATCATGGCAAGCCCTTCCCCCGAGCGGCGGGCCCCGTTCGAGGTCACCCGCCTGCCTGAATTTCAGGTAATACGGAGACCATATCATATGAAGAACGTATCAAGTGTCCTCGATACGGGCTATCGCGGCACCGGACGGCCGTGGCGCCGAACGAGTCGGTGCGCGACCTGCACAATCAGCTTTCGGCCCGAGGTGGCGTGCGGAAGGGGAAGCCTTGTTCGCCATGGACCAGGTCGACGGCGAGCCGAAGGTCGGCGCCACACTGCTGCGGTTCGGCCGGGGCGGTCGCCTGCGCCTCGACAACCAGAGCGGGCAGCTATCTGGTTCGACTGCGAGGGCGCTCCGGATGGCTCCGGGACGTGGACTCGGAGCTGCCCGAGACGTCCGTCCTTCACTCGCCAACCGGACCCAGGTCGCCATCTGGGTCAACGAGCAGCTCGTCACCCGGAGAGGGCCCGGATCCGGCTCGAGGTGATCAGCGCAGCGGACAGGTGCCCCTTCCGGGCGGCGATCGGGGCACCGCCCCTGTCTCCGGTGAGGTTCGGCGACGCTGACGCCTGCCCCGCGCGGGAAGCCCCGGTAGCGGCGGCGGGAGCGGCACCGGCGAAGCGGTGTTTCGGACGGTGACCTCGACCGGCGGTGACCGGTCTGCACACGAAGTCGCGTTTGCGGGCGCTTCCGTGGTGGGTACCGGAGGAACAGCCGAGCGGGATGGGACGGGCCGATGACGACGAGCTGCCGGGATGATCGGCGGGCGGTACGAGACCGGTGCGCCAGCGTTCAGCACCCCGGGATCGTCGCGTTGTTCGACAGCGGCGCCGAGGGGGACTCGCCGTACCTGGTGATGCAGCTGATCGACGGGGAGAACCTCGCCGAGCGGTTGTGCACCGGACCGTTCACGGCGGAGGAGGTGAGCGAGCTGGCGGTCCGGCTGGCGGATGCGCTGGCCCACGTCCACGGCCTGAACATCGTGCACCGCGATCTGAAGCCGGCGAACGTACTGCTCGGTCCCGATGGCCCGGTGATCACCGACTTCGGCATCGCGCACGCGCTGGACTCCACGCGGATCACCGGCACCGGCTTGGTCACCGGCACGGCGGCCTACCTGGCGCCGGAACAGATCCTGGGGGAGCTGGCCGGGCCGCCGGCCGACGTCGGCATTGCGGAAGGTCGCGTTCCCGGAGACCTGGTCGGCCCCGGCCCACCCCGGGTACTGGTCGCCCATGATGAGCTTGACGTCGCTGTAGCCGTTGGCGTTCAACGCGTTGCGGACGTCGATGGTGAAGTCGACGTCCCAGTGGCGCTCGTTCTGCACGGGGGTCAGGTAGTCGATCTCGAGGTTGTGCTGTTTCGCGCACCCCAGCCACGACAGGTAGTAGCCGATCATGTCGGTGGACAGGAACGTGCCGTTGCCGATCCAGCCGGGCGCGCCCCACGCCAACGCCGCCAGCTTGATGCTGGGGTTGCGCGCCTTGGCCTGCTCCATGATCCACCACTCGTAACCGGCGTTGCAGTTGATCACCCCGCGCGCGTGCTCGATGCTGGCTTCCGCCCCGGAAGTGGAGTTGGTATCCCCGCCGATCTCGACCTTGAGGATCTGGCCGCGCTGCGGCTCGGGGTTAGTCGATCAGCAGCCGGCTGTTGCCCCCGCCACCGCTGACCGCGCCGACCCCGTCGAACGTGCGGCCACCCGAGGCGCCGTTGACGGTGATCGACCTCCTGCAGATGATCGACGGGTGCCCGCCGTGTCGATTCGGGCAGGTGTCACCGCAGCGGTAGCGGCAGGTCATTCATGAGCCCGTGCAGGACCGCGAACAGATCTCGGCGGCGCCCGGAAGGCGGCGCGGGTGTTCGGCCGCTTTCCGGACGTCTCGTCCTGAGCCCGGCGTGGCGGTGGTGGCGATCAGGGGCGAGAGGGCCTGGCCACCGCTCCGCGGATGCGGACGAACTCGACCCGGTTCACCGCGAGGCACCCCAGCGGCTCTTGCTGGACATGTCCGGCGTGTACTGACTGTGGCGGGGGTGGCCGAGTTGTTCACCATCGTCGAACCGCCGTCGCAAGGGCGGATCGACGACGTCTCGCCTGACGGTTGCCCGGGTGAGCGGTCAGCGGAGGGCAGCGCCAAGGGCCGTTCCGAGCAGGACCGGATCACAGATCCAGGCGTGACAGAGCGGCTGGCCGTCGGGTGTCAGGGCCGAGACGGCTGTAAATGCGCTGGCCAGCTGGTTCAACGCGGCCGGCGGGTCGAGTTGCGCGAACTGCCCGAGCGGCTCCGCCGCCGCGTAGGCCTCGGCCTCCGACAGCATGGCCGCGCACCGCTCCCGCCGGCCCTGCTCCAGCAACCGCGTCAAGGCTTCGGTGTGCTCGGCCACGTCACGCACGCCGACCAGGCCGTACCGCCATCGAGCGGGCTCTGCTGCGTGATGTCGTCGCTCACGGTCGTGCACGCTCTTCGTCACCCGATCGGCTGCCTTCAGAAAATCTATGTCGCCCGGGGTAGACATTCAACGACCGGCGTGTGTAGTGTTCACCTCGTACCGAGAGAGACAACGTCAAGCAGGCGCGGGAGAGGACGTAACTACCCGCGAGGTGAGACAAGACGGTCAGGCAGTACGGAGCCGATCAAGGGAACAAGGTTTCGGCTGGTGACCGGGAGCATTACTCCAGGACCGGGTCGTGAAGAAGGTTCGACCGAGCAGTACCGGTCCTGGAGCGGAAGTGCAGGACGCGGGCAGAGGACGTGTGCCCGCGACGTTCAGCAGTATCAGTAACTACAGCAGTTGCAGTATCGGTAGTTGAAGATCAGCAGTACCAGTAGTTGTTGTGTGCAAGTGCAGTTGCAGGACATGTCAGGTGGCCGGGGCCGATCAGTGAACGGGGCTTCGGGCAGTGACCAGCGGCGTCAGCGTGCTGGGACCGATCAGTGGAAGGGTTCCGGCAGTGACGTGCGCATCGAGCAGTGAAGTAGCAGTTGTAGTAACTGGTAAGTGGAAAACACAGGAAAGAAGGGAACGGGAACATCATTGGATCGCCCGCAGCGGCTGGGTAGCGCCGCGCGGGTACCGCAGTCCCATCGAGTTCGGAGGTGGTGCTCGGTCACGAGTAAGCGATCCCCGCGGGATCCGGCTTTCGGCCGGACGCGGGTGCAGGAAGCCGGCGGTCGCGCCGGTTGACAATGGTGAAGATCCCTACCCTTGAGGACCCCGGGTGCCGCAGTGG